>NZ_JBEZHO010000011.1:0-213050 GCF_040650615.1 Streptomyces sp. NPDC048643 | reverse complement strand
TGGAGGTAGGAGTTGATCTGCTCCTGGAAGGTGTTGTGGTCCTTCGTGTTCACGTCGACCGTGACGCCGGACTGCTTCTTGAACGCGGCGTAGATCTCGGCGAAGGCCTTCTTCGGCACCGCGTCCGAGGCGTTGGAGCCGAGAGTGACCGTCTTGGGGTCGGCCGCGCTGCCGCTGTCACCGCAGGCGCTGAGCAGGGGTATGCCCGCGCCGAGCGCTGCCGCGCCGCCGATTCCTCGAAGCAGCGTACGGCGGCTGGGAGTCGGGGCGGACGGACCCGGGAGATGAAGGTGCATGACGGCTCCTGTGGGCAGGGTTCGGTCAGGGCGGACGACCGGCCCGGAGGCCGGAAAATCGATCAAAAACCAACTCGACCGAACAACGTGGGCGTAATGACAGCCGGATGTCACCATCGTCGTCAAGACCCCGCACCTCACGTGCCCGAAACGTGACCGACATACCGCGACGTCAACCACTGGAACGGTCAAGGAAGTTGTCGACCTCCCCAACGAAGGTGACCATAAGTCAACAGCGGCAAACGGGAATTGGACACAGCCGGGCGCCGGGCCGGACACGCCGGTGGCTACCCGGCGGTCACCCGCGCCGAGCCACCGACCCGCCCCCACGGCCGTCGGCGACCGGTCACCGACGGCCTCACGCTCACCAGCACAGACAGAAACACCCCGATCGGTCACAAACCACGCATATTCACGCGAGGGCGGAGGTCCGTGACCCCCGAGGGGGCCTCGTCCCCGGATCATGGCGCGAGGTGACCATACTGGGAAGGCACACCACACCCCACCAGCAAAGTGACTCATGCCGAAGTCCTCCCCAGACCGCCCCATCGCGCCGGACACCGTCTGGCTGGCCGCCGGGCGCCACACCGGCCCCGCCCCGCAGAACGCTGTCCGCGAGCAGCTGCGGCAACTGAAGAACAGCGAGCGGATCCAGGACTTCCTGGAGACGGAGAGCGCCTCGACACCGGGCGGTCACGTCTTCGAGGCCCGCTGGTTCGTCGCCGACGGCGTCACGGTGCGGGCACGTCTCGTCACCGACGGGCGCGAGGAGGTGGACGGCGACCGGCACTGGACGCTGGCGGCCGAGGCGGAACAGCCCTGGGACCTGGCGTGGGCCTCCCCCGCCGACGTGTTCTGGCCCGCCGGGAGCGACATCGCCTGGGACCGGGACGCCGCGGCCGGACTCCGTCTGCTGGACATCAACCCGCTGCCGAAGGACGACGCGGCGTTGCGCCGGCTGGTCAAGGACAGCGGGCGGCACAGCTGGAGCATCAACGTCGTCGTGCACGAGGCCATGACGCCCGACCGCGACGGACTGCTCCCCCTGGTCCGCCGGCTGCCGCCGGGGCTGCGGCACCGTGTGGTGGAGCACCGCGCCACGCCGGAGCAGTACCACGCGGTCAACTGGGCCCTCGGTGACCTCGACACGTCCGTGCCGCGCGGCGGAGCCGTCATCCTGTCGGGCACACCGGCCCGGCTCGGCTACGACCAGGAGGAATTCAGCGTACGGAGCGTCTTCCTCGACGGCTCCGAACCGACGGAGCTGCTGGACAAGGTGCTGCGCTTCGCCGCGCTGCCCTGGCCGCTGCCGGACGACGCGGCGGCCGCCCTCACCGAGCTCCGTGAGGACTGGCGCCTGCTGACGCTGGAGGAGGAGCTGGCCAAGGCGCGCGCACAGGCGGCCTCCTACGCCGAGGCCCTCGACGCCATGACCAGATCACGCGACCTGTACCGCGAGGCGACCGAACTGGCCCACGCGGCGCTCGGCGAGATGGAGGAGTTCCGTGACGCGGCGTCCGCCGTCCGCGCGGCCGCCGAGGGGCAGGAGAAGAACCCCCTGACGAAGACCCTGCAGCGGGTCTCCGACACGCTGCGCGCCCGGCGTGCGCCCAGGGTCGAGGCGCACCTGCAGGAAGCGCGAGAGAGCGTACGGCGGGCCCGCGAGTCCGGCTGACCGGCCCGACCCTCCCCGGGGGCGGGCCCGGCGCGCACGGACCCCTCAGCCTCGCCGGAGCCCCTCAGCCGCGCCAGATGTTGGCGAACGCCGCCTTCTCGATGGACCGGCGCTGACGGACGGCCTCCAGTTCCATCACCGCGTCGTGCACGGCGACCAGCACGGTCGTGACGCCCTCGTCGACCACGGCCGGGGTGTCCTCGGTCTGCTCGACGGGAATCCCGACGACCTCCGCGAGGGCGAGGAGCACGGGTTCGTCGGCGGCCCAACGGTGCAGGGCACGGGTGCGGGCCGGCGAGTCCACCAGCTCCATGCGCTCCCCCTTGAGCGACAGCCGGCCCCGCTTCTGCCGGACGAGCTGACCCGACTGTTCGAGGTCGCTCTGATAGGCCGCCGCCAGATCCCGGCCGCGGCGCCACAGCCAGTCCTCGACCCGCTCGTACGGCGCGTCACGGCCGAGCTTCGCCGCCGCCTCGTCCAGCAGACGGTCGTCCGTCGCCGAACCCGGCCTCGGCACCATCAGGTCGCCCTCCAGCACGAGAGCCCCGGCGCCGACGAGATCGATCACCTCGGCCCCGGCGAGGGCGAGCGACAGGTCACCCTGCCCCACCGGACGGTCCGACTCCCTGTCCATCGTGATGACGAACAAGTCCCTGGCCGTGGTCACGAACGGCTCCCCTCGGAGTTCTGCGCCCGGCGCGACCCTCACGCATCGGTTCCAGCCACCGGCGCGCCACCGTCCGCCGGCGATCCGGTCGCCGCGGGGGAAAGGCACGTCACAGTCGTGATCGTAACGCCAGGGAGGTCCGGGATCGGTGAGCCGCGGGCCGGACGGGCAGGTCGGCGATGTGCGGTGCCGGACCGTCTTCGTGGTCGCGGCACCGGAGAGAGTGCCGGACTCGGAGCCCCGGCCGCCGATGACGGTGTTCGCCAGGGCTGACGGCCACAGAGGGGCCGCACACGCGGCCGGCCCGGCCCACGCGGATGCGTGAGCCGGGCCGGATGTGCCTCCCCCGACGCCCGTCAGCCCTGGCGGGCCTTGAGGCGCGGGTTCTTCTTGTTCACGACGAAGACCACGCCGCGCCTGCGCACCACCTGGGCGCCGGGCTTGGACTTCAGTGAGCGAAGCGAATTGCGTACCTTCATGGTCGGACTCTCCTCCTGCCGAACGCGACGGACTCCTGGACTCAGGTCCGGTTCGCCGCGGCGCGGCCGTAGCGGCGCTCGAAGCGCTCCACCCGGCCGGCGGTGTCCAGGACCCGTGAGGTCCCGGTGTAGAACGGGTGGCTCGCCGACGAGATCTCGACGTCGACGACGGGGTAGACCGCGCCGTCCTCCCACTCGATCGTCCTGGCCGACTCCGCGGTCGAGCGCGTCAGGAACGCGACGTCCGCGGCACGGTCCCGGAAGACGACGGGACGGGATGCGGGATGAATGTCGGGCCTCATGGGGTTCCCTCCTCGGTTGCGGCAGGTACGTCGGCGGGGACGTCGGCCACCCCTGCCGGGCGTGGCCGGCGTACGGTCAGCGCTCCTCGCGGAACGCGACGTGCTTGCCCGCCTGCGGGTCGTACTTGCGCAGGACGAGCCGGTCGGGGTCGTTCCCGCGGTTCTTGCGCGTCACGTACGTGGCGCCGGTGCCGGCCGTCGACTTCAACGTGACGACGGGGCGTGCGGTGCTGCGTGCCATGAGGTCCTCCTTCGCCCACCATGCACAAGCCTTGACTCGCGCATGCCAATCAGTTACATGAGCTGTAACAGCGCACCCCCCGTCCGCATTCCCGGTGCGCGTCGATGCTCCCGGTACGGGCGGGACGGGTGCCCCGGGCGCACGCGATCGCCCGGCACCGCCCGCTCAGGCGTCGCGCAGGACCCCGCCTACGACCGAGTTCACCATCCGGCGGACGGCCGCCGGGTCGGGCGTCGCGTCGTCCCGGCCCGCGAAGAGGAGGTGGCCGGTCCCGATCAGCGTGAGCGCGAGCGTGTCGGTGTCCGCGTGGGGCGCGACACGGCCCAGGTCGCGCTCGGCGCGCAGGTAGGAGGCGATCATGGCCCCGGCCTCCGTCAGGACGGGCAGCCCCACGGGGGTGGTGAGCCGCAGCCGGGCGCGCAGCGCGTCCCGGGCGACGACGAGGCCGAGCATGCCGAGAGCGAGGGGACCGAACACCTCGGCCAGCGCGGCGGTGAGGCGGTCGGGGACGGTGCCGGTTCCGGCGGTGGCGCGCAGGGCGCCGCCCTGTTCACCGATGAGGGCGATCCGGTCCCGTACGAGCTCGGCGAGGAAGTCGTCGAAGTCGGCGAAGTGCCGGTGCAGGACGCCCTTGGCACAGCCCGCCTCGGCGGTCACGGCCCGGCTGGTCAGCGCGTTCGGCCCGTCGCGCAGCAGGATCCGCTCGGCGGCGGCGAAGAGCTGCTCGCGGGCATCACGCAGGGCCACTCCGGTCGGCATGAACGGTTCCACCTTCCTGCCGGGCGCGTACGCCCGCTCCACCTCGACACCGGCACCGTCGCCCGCGCGGTCGGCGTCCGGGGAGGACCGGCACCCCCTCCGCACACCGGGCGCGTCCACCCGGCGCCCCAACTCGACCGTTGACGAGTGGGCACGCGCCCACTCATAGTGGGCACATGCCCACTGTACCGGCGGAAGGGCCGCTCCCCTCACCGCGAGAACCTCATGAGCACCGGCGGACGGCGGAGTCCTTCGGGGCCGACGCCGAGCGTTACGACCGGGCCCGGCCCGGCTATCCCGAGGACCTGGTGCGGCGGATCGTCGCGGGCAGCCCCGGTCCCGACGTGCTCGACGTGGGATGCGGCACCGGGATCGCCGCCCGGCAGTTCCGTGCCGCGGGATGCGCCGTCCTC
Source organism: Streptomyces sp. NPDC048643 (assembly GCF_040650615.1). Lineage (NCBI taxonomy): Bacteria > Bacillati > Actinomycetota > Actinomycetes > Kitasatosporales > Streptomycetaceae > Streptomyces > Streptomyces sp. NPDC048643. The sequence goes on along the minus strand of NZ_JBEZHO010000011.1, from coordinate 208,218 downwards.
GGGGTCGAGCCGGACGGGCGGATGGCCGAGGTGGCCCGTCGGCTCGGCACGGAGGTCGAGGTGTCGACGTTCGAGGCGTGGGAGCCCGCCGGGCGGGAGTTCGACGCCGTCGTCGCCGCGCAGTCCTGGCACTGGGTCGATCCGGTCGCCGGAGCGGCCGGGACGGCGCGGGTGCTGCGGCCCGGGGGCCGGTTCGCCGCGTTCTGGCATGTGTTCGGTCCGCCGGCCGAGGTGGCGGAGGCGACCGCGGCGGCCTGCCGGAGGGCGATGCCGGACGCGCCCTTCGACTTCGCGGCGATGGCCCGGCCGTCCTCGGACCCCTACCGCTCCGTGCTCGACAGGACCCGGGAAGGGCTCCACGAGGTGGGCGGGTTCGGTGAACCGGAGGAGTGGAGCTTCGCCTGGGAGCGGTCGTACACGCGGGACGCGTGGCTGGACGTCCTCCCGACGCAGGGCGCGCTGACCCGGCTCGCGGCGGACGCGTTGGCGGGCGTCCTGGCCGAGGTGGGCACCGCGATCGACGCGATGGGAGGCCACTTCACCCTCGCGTACACGACGGTGGCCATATCGGCGGTACGGGCGGACAGCTCGGTGAGCTGACCGCCGTCCCGGGCCGCGGCGGGGCTGGGCGGCCGGCGCGCGGCCAGGCTATAAAGGACCGTTGCGCGGTGCGACCATCGGGGGCGGGATGGAGCAGCTCAAGGCGTTGGAACCACAGCTCATCGGGACGGTCTTCCGTCCGTACCGTCCCGCCGATCTCGAAGCGGCACTCGACCGGCTGCACAGCCCGCCCTGGCGTCCCGTCCGGCGGCAACTCGGTCCGCTGGTGCGGCTGTGGTTCCGGGTCCTGCGGACGGTCACGGCGAAGACACGGATCCTGCTGATCAGCCTGGCGTCCGCCGTCACCCTGCTCGGTCTCGCCGAGGCGGGCGGGGTCCTGGGCTCTCCCGACTCCTCCGAGCGACGCTGGGCCCTCGACTACCTGATCTCGGGCGACACCGAGTTGAGCGGCGTGAGCCTGTCCCTGCTCCAGGACCTGGCCGGCCTCGTCGTGCTCGCCGTCGTCTTCGTCACCCCCGTCTTCTGCTGCCAGCAGGTGCAGGCCATCGGGGACTTCGTCCAGATGAACGTGCGCAACGGCGGCGGCGAGGACCTGTCCGAGGGGGAGGTCGGCCAACTCAACGCGTTGACCGAACGCATCAACGGGTGGTTCCGGCTGGTCGGCCGCTGGTACGTCTCCCTCGCCATCGCCGCGGTCATGGCGGTGAGTACGGTCCTGCTCTACGCGTTCGTCAACACCCATGGCCTGATGGGAACCTGGAACCCCACCGACCTCCCCGACGCGGTCTGGCGCTCCGAGGTCTACGAGGGCTGGTGGGCGAACCAGCACACCCATCCCGAGCTCGCCACGGCACTGTGCGTGGCGGGCACCTACGCCTTCTACTTCCTGGCCAAGCAGTTGGTGATGGGCGTCGTCTTCACGGCGTACCTCTACCAGTCGGACAAGCTCCACTTCGGGGTCACTCCGAACATGACGTTCGACAGTGACGGTTTCCAAGGGCTGCGGTCACTGCGGCAGTTCATGCTCTGGACGTACGGGTCCGCACTGGCACATCTGATCGGGCTGCTGGTGCTGTTCACGGTGTGGCTGCCCGCGGCGGCCTGGATGGTGTTCATCGTCTTCTTCGTGATGCTGGTGGACATGCTCGTGATCGTCTACCCCTCGTCGATCGGCTACCACTCCGCCCTCGCCGTCAAGAAGAAGCACGTGAAAGCCCTCCGCGAGCGTCTCGGCGACGAATCCGGCACGGCGATCGCGCAGGTGTGGGCCGAGCCGGTGCTGCCGGTCACCACCCGCAAGGCCATGACCGGCATCGTCCTGTACCTCCTCGCACCGGCGGTACCCGCCTTGATCCCGGTCCTGTTCCAACGCTTCTGAAACGCGAGGACCGCACACCGCCGCCGCCCGGACGTGCGGCGGCGAGGGCATGTGTGGGCGTGTGCGGTCAGGAGGGCTTGGCGGCCGTGACGGCGGTGGCGGTCACCGTGTCGTCGCATTCGGCCACCACGCCGTCGTCCAGGGCCACTTGGTGCGCGCCGGCTCCGGGAAGGCCCACCACGAGGGTCGGATAGGTGGCGGGGTCGGCCCCGGAGGCGCAGTATCCGTCGCCCTCGCCCTGGACCTGTGTGAACGTCAGCTTGACCCAGGCCTTCCCGCCGGGCGCGAGGACCACCCGGGCCGCCGAACCGGTCGGGGTCACCCTGAGCGGACGGCCCTTGTCCGGGGAGCCGTTGGCCGCGCCCGCCACGGTCGGATGCCCCTGGAGGGCGCACGACGCGCCGGACGTGTTGGTGAACTCGACGACCGCCGCGCCCGTTCCGGTCCCGTCCGGCCGGACATCGGCCTGACGCATGGACGTCCCCAGCGCCTCCGCGGCGCAGGGGGAGGTCGCGGGGGCCGAGGACGTGCCGCCCGAACCCGGCTTCCCCGAGGGGGGCTTCGTCGACGGACCGCCCGACGATCCCGTACCGCCCGTGGGCGCCGAGGAAGCCGCCGACGGCGCGGAGCCCGTCCCGTCGTCGCCCGGCTGGCAGGCCGTCATGAGAAGTGCGGCGGCCGACACGCCCGCCGTCGCCAGAGCGGCCCTGCGGGCAGCCGACCCGTACCGCGACCCGTACCGCGTCCCGTTGCGCATGGAGTCCCCCGATGAGTTGGTCGAGCGCCGGTCACTCACCGGCGCTCGTCGTTACAGAGCGCACAGAGGCCGCCGGAGGTTCGCGTCCGGACGGGGCTGTGACGTGACGGTGACGAGGCGGGCACGGGTGCGGGTACAGGTGCGGGTGCGGGCATCGGTCGGACGAGGGCGCCCGAGCGGTCGCGCACCCGCACGCCGGTGCACCCCTGCCCCGAGCACGCGCCCACCCGGCACGGCGCCCCCGGCATCCACGCCGACCGCCTCACGAGGCCGTTCCGTCGAACTGGAGGCGGAACGCGATCAGGCCGTCGGTGCTGCCGCCCTCCGCCGTGAGCGACGCGGAGGAGCGGTCGAGTCGCCCTGTGAACGTCGCACCCGAGGCCAGCGCGTGCGGGTGGCCACCGGGCAACTCGCCGAGGTCGGAGCGGCAGGCGACCACCGGGCTGGGCCAGTTGAGGAGGTTGAGGGCGATCGCCTGCCGGGTGTGCGGATCGGTGAGCCGGGCGTCGAGTTCGCCGTTGGTCCAGTCGATGTCCCAGTAGGTGAGCAGAAGATGCGGGTCCCGTGGGTTGCCGGCGAGGTCCTGGGAGGACGTCGCGCTGACGGCCGAGGACCAGAAGGACACCGCGCCCGCCCGGGACGGATCGCCCGCCGCGAACAACATCGAGAACGGGTTGGCCTCGGTCTCGTCCCCACCGATCCGCGGACCGCTCAGGTTCAGCGTGCTGTCCATGGAGTACCTCCTGCTGCCGGCGAGCCTCCGGGCGCCGCCGGTGCCGCAGTAGTCGTAGACGTCGACGGAGATGTCGGCGGTGCCGCTGTACGCCGCGCCCCACAGCGCCGACGCGTCGGACGCGTCGGCCGCCACGGTCTCGTCCTCCGAGGACTCCGTGACCGGCTCCTCCGTCGGCGTCGGCGTGTCCGTCGGCTCATCGGCCGAGGGCGGCGGATCGGCCGTCGCGGCGGCGGCGGACGTCGGCGGACCGGACGTTGAGCCGCTCACGGAGACCGTCGAGGCGGCGGCCGCCGGATCGTCGTCGCTCCCGCACCCGGACAGCGTCGCGCACAGGATCCCCAGACACAGCGCCGAGATCTGTCGCGCCCTGAATCTCCGGCGCGTTCCCGGTTCATGCGCCATGGCAGCCATGACCTTCCCTCCCCCACACACCGGGACACTCCCCCACGAACGCCCCGGACGGCGGACATTACGCCGCGCGATCGGTCGCTTACGCCGGAGACAGGTCGTTCGTTACCGATGCGTGCCTGGCGTCCGCGATCGGCCCCCACCCTCGCACCGGGGCGCACCGGAGCACCGCCCGGCGTCGGCCGGCGGACATCTCCGCGACACCGCGTCGACGGGCACCTGGCGCGGCACGGTGACCGCGCTCGCGACGGTGGCGGCGGGGCCCTGGGGAGTGGGCCGGCGCGACGGCTGGTGCACCATGGTCGGCGACCGGGCCGGACGGCGGCCGGTCGGCGGGCCGGGAGGGTGGCGATGGGGCGAGATCGGGGCCGGGTCCTCGTCGTCGACGACGACGCGGCGATACGGCGTTCACTGGAACGCGGTCTGCGACTGGGCGGGTTCACCGTGGACCTCGCCGACGGCGGCAGGCCCGCGCTGGAGGTGGCCCGGCGGACTCCGCCGGACGCGATCGTGCTGGACATCTCGATGCCGGACCTCGGCGGCATCGACGTCTGCCGGACGCTGCGCGGTGAGGACAACGACGTACCGGTCCTGATGCTCTCCGCGCTCGACGAGACCGCCGACCGGATCGCGGGGCTGCAGGCGGGCGGCGACGACTACCTGGTGAAACCGTTCGCCCTCCAGGAACTGGTGCTGCGCCTGGAGGCGCTCCTGCGGCGCAGACCACCGAGGGACACCGAGACCGTACGGGTCGGCGGTCTGTCACTGGATCCCGCGGCCCGGGAGGTGAGCCTCGACGGACGTCGACTCGACCTGACCCGGCGGGAGTTCGAGCTGCTGCACGTCCTCGCGATCAACACCGGCATCGTGTTGGGCCGGGACCAGCTGCTCGAACGGGTCTGGGGCTACGACTTCGACGTGCGCACCGACGCGGTGGACACGTTCGTGAGCTATCTGCGCCGCAAACTGGAGGCGGCGGGCCGCGCCCGCATCATCCACACCGTACGAGGCGTGGGGTTCGTGCTGCGCGACGACGGACCGGAGGCCGGACGATGAGACTGTCCACCCGCATCGCGCTGGCCGTCGGCGTGACCGTGCCGCTCCTGGTGCTGGCCACCGGCTGGCTGCTGCTGCGGCTCGTCGCGACGGATCTGCACCACCAGCAGGACACCCACCTGAGGCAGAGCGCGGCGGCCGTCGCGAAGGACGCCCGCGGACTGCTGCGCGCGAGTGCCGCCGACCGGTCGGCGGCGGTCGAACGGGCCCGTGAACGGCGACTGTTCACGTCGGCCCTGGATGTCGGCGTCCGGCTGGTCGGCCCCGAGGAGACGTTCACCGGCGGGCCGCAGCCGGACCAGGCGGCACCTCTGCCCGCGAGCGCGCCGGCGCCGGTCACCCTGCGGGCCGGCGGGGACACCTGGCGGATCCTGTCGACGCGGGTGGCCGCCGGCCGGGCCGGAGCACGCGGAACCCTCTGGCTGTTCGCACCCGACACCGCGAGCGACACCCAACTCCGCCTGGTGCGCCGGCGTGTGGTGACCGTGGCGCTGCTCGCCGCGCCGCTGTCCGGGCTGCTGGCCGGGGCGGTGGCCGGGCGGGCGAGCCGTCCGCTGCGGCGGCTTCGGGACGGCGCGAACGGCCTTGACCCGCGGACCAGCACGGCCCGCCTGGACCACACGCCGACGCGGATCGTGGAGGTCGACGACCTGGCGCACACCCTCCAGACGGTCCTCAGCCGCTACGACGAACAGGCCGCTCGTACGGCGGAGGCGCTGGCCACAGCGCGTTCGTTCGCGTCCGCCGCCGCGCACGAACTGCGCACCCCGCTGATGAGCATGCAGACCAACCTGGAGATCCTGAGCGAGCACCCGCACCTTCCCGGGCCCGACCGCGACGAGGTCCTGGACGACCTGCGTCGTGAACACGCCCGGCTGCTCGGGCTGTTGGTCATGCTGCGCGAGCTGGGCCGCGGGGACCTGGTCGAGGCGGACGCCTTCGGGCCGGTCGACCTCGCGGACGTCGTCGAGGCGAGCGCGCGGGAGCAGCGGCACCGCCACCCGCTCGTCCACCTCTCCGGCGACTGGCCGCCGGGGCTGCGCGTGTACGGATGGGAGCCGGGGCTGCGGACGGTGGTCGACAACCTGCTCGCCAACGCGCTGGTGCACGGCCGTGTGGACGGGCGGCCCGCGCGGGTCGACGTGACGCTGCGCGCGAGCGGCGGCGACGCCGTCCTCGTCGTCACCGACCAGGGCCCCGGCATCGCGCCGGAACGCCGGGCCGAGGTGTTCGAGCGGTTCAGGCGCCGCCCGGACAGCCCGGGTTCGGGCCTCGGCCTCACCCTCGTGGCCCAGCAGATCGACCTGCACCGCGGCCGTGTCCGTATCGTCGAGCCGCCCGGCGGCGCGGGTACCCGGATCGAGGTGGTCCTGCCCCTCGTCGACGGCACGGCGGAGACGGAGGCGACGCTCCCTCTCCAGCGGAACTGGATGATCACGACCGCCGGTGACCGGCCACAAGGATTCCACAAAGAGGACTCCTAGCGTGCCCGGGGTGCGGGCAACCGTCCCGGAAGGAAGAGGAGTTCAGCATGGCGAAGACACCGAAGACACCGAAGACACCGAAGACACCGAGGACGCCGAAGGCATCGAGGACCAGGACGACCGTCGTCTCACTGATGGCCGTCGGAGCGCTGCTCGGCGCGGCGGGCGCCGCGTCGGCCGACGACTCGGGGAAGAAGCCGTCCGGCGCACCGACCGGTGACGGCGCCCACGCGCTCTGCAAGCGCGCACCGAAGATCGACAAGCGGATCGACCGGATCCTCGACCGGCTGAACGGGGACGTCACGGAGCGCGGCTCGATCACCCGACTGGAGAAGCGGGTCGCCAACGCGAAGTCGGCGGGGCACACGGAGATAGAGAAGTATCTCGACAAGCGGCTCACCCACCGCCGCTCGCTCGTGCCGACCCTGGAGAGCCGCCAGAAGGATCTGGCGTCCGTGGTGAAGTGGTGCAAGGCCAACAAGAACGGAGCCGACGCCTGATGCGGGCCCGGCACCTCGCCCTGGCCGTCGCCACCGCGGCGCTGCTGCTGACCGGGTGCGGCGGCCACGCGGACACCTCGGACAACCCCGCACCGGCCTCCTCCCCCACGGATCTCGCGCACCTGCGGAAGCTGGTCGACGGCGCGGAGTCGGCGGCGAGTTCCGCGGAGTCGGACATGGCCAAGGGCTGACGGGACCGATCGGGAGGTACTTCGGCCGATCGGGAGTCGGCCGCCGCCCTGAACCGCCCCGCCCGCCTGCCGCGCCCCTTGCTCAGTAGCCCTGGGCAAGGGGTGCTGTGCGTGGTGCGCGGACGGCTGCCGACGCGCCCCGCTCTGGACGAGGTCCTACATTGGAAGAATCGGTGCTCGGTGGACCGATGAGCACACGGTTCGCGACATGACCTCCTCCGGTGAGAATCAGCCGCCGAATCCCTCCCCCGACGCGGAGGTGCGCAGCCGGACCCACAGCAGAGGTGATTCCGGTGACTGGTGAGGCTCCGCTGATCGTCGTCGACGGCGCCGGTGTCGTCGTCGACTGGAGCCCCAGGGCGAGGGAACTCTGGCAGCGACCGGCGTCCGAGGCCGTGGGAAGGACAGCCCTGGACATGGTCATGCCCGATGGCGAGGACCCCGACGACCCGGCGGAGCCCGGTTCCGGGGCATCCGGTGTCCGCGACCACGAGGGCAACCCCGTCGACCTGCGCGTCCGCCCGGTGCCGCTGCCCGACGGAGGCGCGGCCTGGGGAGTCTTCGAAGCGGTCGGTGAGACCCCTGCCTCCGGCCCGCGGGGCGAGACGCCCGACACCAGGAACGCCGTCTTCGACGCGTTGCGCGCGAACACCCTGGAGGCGTTCTTCGTCCTCGACGCGGAGCTGCGGGTCCTCAACCTCAACAACCCGGCCGTCGCGCTGTGCGGCGTCACGGCGGACGAGGCCCGTGGCAGGCCGGTCGGCGAGGTGTGCCGGCCCTCCCGTCCGCAGGAGTTCGAGAGCATCCTGCGGGAGGTCGTCACCTCCGACACGCCCGTCACGGACTACGTCGTACGCCTCGATCCCACGGGCGGTAACGGAGCGGAGCGGTTCGTGCGGGTCTCCGCCTTTCCGCTCAAGGACGGGCGCGGAGCGGTCGTCTCCCTGACCGAGGTCACCGAGCACATGCGCACCGAGCGGCGGATCGAGACGCTCGCCTCGGTGCGGGAACGGGTCGGGCGGAGCCTCGACGTCGTCGCCACCTGCGAGGAACTGGTGGACGCCCTGGTGCCGGGGTTCGCCGACATCGCGGTGGTGGAGGTGGTCGACGCGGTGGTGCGGGGCGAGGATCCGCCGCTCAGTCCGCTGGGCCGCGAGGTCCCGCTGCGCCGGGCCGCGTTCCGCAACGGCGGCCCCGACCGGGCGGCGCAGGCCCATCCGCTGGGTGACGTCCGTGCGCTGCCGTCGCCGACGCCGTACTCACAGGTACTGAGCGACCTCAAACCGCGGGCCGTCACCCTCGACGAGGACACCCCCTGGCTCGTCGCCGATCCGCAGCGGGCCCGCGCCATCCGCGCCTCCGGCGCCCGCATGCTGCTCACCGCCCCGCTCGCCGTGCGCGGCTCCGTCCTCGGGCTGCTGAGCCTGTACCGGGTACGGCCGAGCGACGCCTTCGACGCGAACGACGTGGCCCTCGCGCACGAGCTGGCCACCCACACGGCGCTCAGTCTCGACAACGCGCGCCGCTACACCCACGAACACACCATCGCGGCGGCGCTGCAACGCCATCTGCTGCCCCCGGACCCGCCCTCGCAGACGGCCATGGAGTTCGCGCAGCTGCACCTGCCGGCCGACGCGGGCGCGGGCACCTGGTTCGACGCCTTCAGCCTCCCGGGCGCCCGCACCGCGCTGGCCGTGGGCGAGGTCGGCGGGAGCGGCATCGACGCCGCGACCACCATGGGGCAGCTGCGGACGGTCGTCCGCTCGCTCGCCGCGCTCGACCTGGAGCCCGACGAGCTGCTCGCCCGCCTCAACGACACCGTCGTACGTCTCGCCTACGAACGGCAGGCGCTGCCGTCGGGTGACCCGCTGCATCAGGAGCCGCTCAGGGCCAGCTGTGTGTACGTGGTGCACGATCCGCTGCGCGGGGTCTGCGCCATGGCCTCCGCCGGACACCCCGCGCCGGTCGTCGCGCATCCCAGCGGGGTGATCCATGTTCCGGAACTTCCGATGGGCCCGCTGCTCGGCAGCCGGGACGGGCCGCCCTTCGCCACGGCGTCCGTGCCGATGCCCGAAGGCAGTGTTCTCGCCCTGTGGACGACGTCCTTCCCGGCCTCCGACACCGCGGGCGGACGCCCGTCGAAGCTGCTGCGCGAGGCGCTGACCCGGCTGGACCGGCCCCTGTCCGAGTTGCGCGACGACATCCTGTACCGGCTGCGCGGCACTCCGGGCACGCACGACGTGCTGCTCCTGCTCGCCCGCACCCGGGCGTTCCCCCCGGACCAGGTGGCTACGTGGCCGCTGGATTCCGTCGCGGCGGCCGCCGCGACGGCACGGCACCACACTCAGCACCGGCTCAGGCTGTGGCGGGTGGACGAGGAGACCGCGTTCTCGACGGAACTGATCGTCAGCGAGCTGGTGACCAACGCCGTGCGCTACGGGGCGGCGCCGGTCCAGCTCCGGCTCATCAAGGACTCGACGCTCACCTGCGAGGTCAGCGACGGCGGGGCTGCGGCCCCCCGGATCCGGCACGCCCGCACGGTCGACGAGGGCGGGCGCGGTCTGTTCATCTGCCAGGAGATGAGCCACAACTGGGGCATCCGCTACTCCGGGAACGGCAAGACGATCTGGACGGAGCAGACGCTCCCCTAGCCCTGTCCGGCCGGCCGTCCCCCGCCACGGGAAGCCGCGTGGATCACTGCCTCGCGGGTACGCCGGCGCCCACGCAGTCGACGTCCGCCCAGACCGTGTGCCCCCCGTCGGTCGGGACGTCCCCCCAGCTCGCGGCGAGGGTGTCCACGATCAGCAGCCCCCGGCCCCCTTCGGCCAGGGAGAACGACGGATGCCGCCAGGTCGCGCGCACGAGACCGGTGTTCAGTCCGGTACCGGCGTCGGCGACCTCGATGTGCACGAGGCGGCCCTCCATCGTGCGGCTCTGGGTGAAGACCACCCGGACCGGCGGCGTGCCGTGGTCGAGGGCGTTGGCGAGCAGCTCACCGGTGACGAGAAGGATGTCCTCGCAGGCGGTGCGCCCCAGACCCCAGGCGGCCAGCTTGCGGCGGAGAGCGCCGCGCTGCCCACGCAGGACGGCCGGTCCCACCGACGGGACCACACATTGCATGTAAGTAGATTTCATGATGTTTCATCCCTTTTTCCCTCAAGGGAGATCCGTAGCCACCGCGCCCGCGGATGGGCCGGAACCCGCGAGGTCACCGAACGTGACGACGCCCGGACGCCTCGGGCCGCTCCTCACAGCCGTCCGGCGAGGTCCCGCGCGACCTCGCGTGCGGCGCGCGCCCCGGACGCGAGGGCGCCCTGCACCGAGCCCGTGGCCCGATGGTCCCCGCACACGTAGCGGCCGACGGACACCCGGGCGGTGCGGGTGAGCGGCTGGGGCGGGGGCATCGCGGGCAGGGCGTCGGGAATCGTCCGGACGGTCAGCGGTTCCCAGTCGGCGGTGTCCGTGCCGTACGCCTCGGCGAGCGCGTCGCGCAGCCACACCTCCTGCCCCTCCTGGTCCGGGCCGAGGACCGAGGTGGCGATCAACGACGTCCCGGGGGGCGCGTAGCCGGGAACCACCTCGCTGAGGACACAGGTGTTGAGGAAGCGCCGGCGGGTGTCCGTCATCAGCGTGGCCTCGGCCAGCGGCGTGCGGGACGCGGCGTGGTAGTACGTCGTCACGACGCGGTAGGCCGGGAGGTCCAGGCCGGGCAGCAGACGGCCTGCGGGACCCGGGCCCGTCGCCACCACCACGGCGCGCGCGGCGAGTTCGGACCCGGCGTCCAGCTCCACTCCGTCGTCGGTGAGGCGCGCGACCGGCGTGTCGAGGCGCACGGTGTCCGGGGGAAGCGCGTCGGCCAGCAGGCGCGGCACCGCCCCGATGCCCGCGCCGGGCAGGCACAACGTGCCGCGGAGCATGCTGCGCCAGACGAGGTGGAACACCTTGCCGGAGGTCTCCAGTTGGTCCTCCAGGAAGACTCCGGACAGGAAGGGCCGGAAGAACCGTTCCACGAACTCCTCGGAGAACCCCGCCGAGGCCAGCGCGGTGCGGGTGGTGCGGTCCTCACCGCGCTTCAGGGTGCGCGCGGGGGCGAGCATGTCCCTGCCGGACAGGGCCGCCAGCGCGATCAGGTCGCGGATTCCCGCGAGCCGCCCCGGGCGCAGGTCGCCCAGGTGCCGGGGGCCGCGGGTCGGGTCGCTGAAGCGCAGCGGGCCGTCCGGGGTGTGGACCAGGACGCCGGGAGTGAAGGGCCGCAGCCGCAGATCGCGCAGCGGGAGCCGGCGCCGGACCTGCGGATAGGACGTGTTGAAGACCTGGAAGCCGCGGTCGATGGTGAATCCGTCGTGCGTGTCGGAACGCATCCGGCCGCCCACCCCGTCCGACGCCTCCAGCAACCGGACGTCGAAGCCGTTCCCGGCGAGATCACGGGCGCACGCCAGACCGGCGAGTCCGCCGCCGACGACCAGGACATCGGGCACACCGCGCTTGGCGGTCATGGGCATCATCCTCCGAGCAGCCGGTCCGTCCGCGCGCCGGTGGCCGCGGTGTGGTCCGGGCGCGCTCCGGCGTCCGTACGGCGACGGCCGCGCCCTCCTCGACCGATCTTCCCGTCGGGTCCGCCCGGCGGATGCGGGGCCACGCCGGGGCGGCCGCATCGGCCCCGGACACGGAGGACGCCGGTGTCACCCGTTTCGGGGGCGGCACCGGCGCTCGTGTTCGCGTCAGTGACCGGATCCGTAGTGGCCGCCGAGCTGGTCGCGGTAGTGCGGATCGCCGAGATGCTTCTCCTTGTCGAACTCCGGTGCCGACTTGATCTCGTCCTTGCTCCGCGCGACCTGGATGGTCTTGTCCTCGTGGCTGATCGACGTGATCGTCCCGGCGGGCAGCAGGACCTCCTTACCGAAGATCCAGACGCCGGTGTCGACGACGATGTACTGAGAACCGACCTCGTCGGAGTGCTTGTCGACCTTTCCGATGTGGCCGTCCGTTGCCTCCACCTTGTAGCCGGTGAGGTCCGCGTCGGGCGTGTGACCGGCGGTCGGGCCGTAACCCCAAAGGTTCTCGTTCACGAAGAATTCCTCCAACTCCTGTGCGGGTGTACGCGCTTCGGTCTCGCGCGGCGCACCCCCGGTGACCGGGGTCCGGTCACCTCTTCTCAGCGTGTTGTCCCGCTGGAGAGGACCGGGTGTCCCGTTCCCGGAGGCCGACACCCCTTGTCCGGCGATTTCTCCATTGCGCCACACGGACGCCGGGCCGCTCCCCGCTGACACGCGTGTTCGCGGGTTTCGCGGGCATCCGGATGCCCTTGGGCCATGAGCCTCCCGGAGGAGAGCTGTCATGTATCTGGCACGTATGCACGGTGGTGGGGCAGCCGACGGGCAGGCGTGGCTGTGGGCACTGGGAGCTCTCGCGCTCTACTGCCTGATCAGTTACGGACTTCAGTACCGGACGCGGTCCCGGCGCGGCTCCCGCCGTCCGGCCCGGGACGCACTGCACGACCTCAAGGACCGGGAGGAGCCGCAGTCCCCCGGCCAGCACTTCACCAGCCGCATGATCATGCTGGGGGGCGCCGCCCTGGTCGGGCTGGTCGCCTTCCTGACGTCCGGGGGGCTGCGCGTCGCCGCCGTGGCGGTGACCGCGGTGGTGGTCGTGACGGCCTGGGCCTACTACGACCACCGCGCGGAGTCCCGCTCGCTGGAGCACGGCTGACGGGACCGGCCGCCTCCGCGCTCGGTAGCGAAAGCGGAGGCGGAACCAGGGAGGCCAACGATTGCGGCCCCGCCGCGCGTCCAGGGGGGGTGGGACGGCGGGCGGGGCCGGGGCTCGGGGCCGCCGGGGGGAGGCGTCCACGAGCTGACGTTCTAGTGCCCTCCCCCTCCCGCTTCATGCACGGGAATTTCCGGTCGCGTTCGAAGCGTCCGCCGACAGGTGCCCGACCGGCCGGAACGCCACACTCTGGCCGGATTCGCCGCGACGTCAGAGCCTTCGGCGAGCCCGGCACGACCGGCCCGGCACACGGTATCCGCCAATAGCGACGGTCCGGCCGGACCGGCAGGCCTTCGGCGGCCGCTCCCGCCGGCCGGTTCCCCGTCACCCGGTCACCCGGTCACCGCAGGGGATCGCACGGAAACGGCAGCCCCGCACAGCGCCTCCACACCAAGCGCACCGGTCGTCCACTTCAGGCCGCCACTCACACTCCGTGTCCGCTCGGGGGCAGACGGTGCCTCCGCCGCCTGCCTAGCCTCCGGGGCCATGCGATCAACACAGCTGAGACGCCTCGGTCTCGCCTCCGTCCTCGCCCTCCTCGTCGCCCTGTTCGGCCTGGCTCCCACCGCGAGCGCGGCCGACCCCGCCCCGGCCGACCTGACGTTCACCAGCGACAGCGCCACGACCACCCCCGGCGGCACGGTCAACCTCTCGATGACGATCACCAACCACCGGACGTACGACGTGTGGTTCGTCTACCAGACGATCGAACCGACCTGGCTGACCACCCAGCGTCCCGATCTGAAGTACACCTTCAGCGGCTGCAACCTCGCCACGGCGACCGGCAGCGTTCCGTGCTCGGGCACCGGGCCCACCAACCTCGGCCCGAACTACGGGTCCACCATCCCGCCCGGCCAGAGTCGCACCGTCACGCTGACCCTCCAGGTCGCCGCCGACTCCGGCTGCAACGGGAACATCGGCTTCTACTCGTACTACTACGCCGAGTTCAGCGACAGCACGAGCACCAGCGGCGGGCCGGCGTACACGCCCGAGACCCGCGTGCTCTGCGCCTGAGCCGTCACCGCCAGGGGCGGCCGGTGCGCGCGCGTCGCGCGGACCGGCCACCTCTCGGCGTCGGTTCGCCCTCGGGAGCGGTTGCTCCCGAGGGCGGCTCGCTCTCAGGAGCAGGTGAGGGGTGACCTAAAACCGATCACTCGCCCTGATGACCGTGGTGGTCTGGACCACTGGCACCGCTCTCGGGCGGACTCCGGTGTTCCAGATCCGCCACTCCTCAAGGCGGGCCAGCGCAGGCGCCTCCCGCCCGCTCCCCACCGCGTCCGCCCCGGCGGCCAATGCACCCTCAACTGGCCTTCTCGTAACGTCTGTTGGATACCTGCTCTTTTCCGTCATGTTTCGCAGCAGGCGCACGAAAGCTACACAGAGACCTCACTATGTGACGCGACGAGAGCGTTGACGACCGACGTCTGAGGGGGGCGGTGGCGTCACGCCAGGGGGTGGTCCGCTCCATGGGAGCAGTACTCACCCCTGCCCGGGGAGGGGACTTCACCGCATGAAGCGGACCATTCGCACGACCGCGCTCACGGTCGGCGCGCTCATTGCCTCGCTCGGCTTACCCGCCGGCACGGCACACGCCGATCCGGTCGCACCCCGCATCGATCTGCGGGTGCTGATCGTGAGCGACGGCGGACCCGCGACCGACGCCATCGCCGCCGAACTGGACGCCGCCGGAACGCCGTACACCGAGGTCGACCTGGCACGGTCGGGCCGGCCGGTCATCGACGCCGGGTTCCTCGCGGACACGGTCGACGGCATCCCGCGCGCCAGGTTCCAGGCGGTCGTGCTGCCCAACGACAACCCGTTCCCGGCGAACTCCGCCGAGATGGCGGCCCTCGCGGCGTACGAGCAGACGTACGCGATCCCGCAGGTCGACGCCTACACCTACGCCCGCCCCGAGGCCGGGCTCCAGTACCCGGTCACCGGCGGCTACTCGGGCAGCCTCGACGGGGTGCGCGCACAGGTCACGTCCGCCGGAAAGGCCGGCCCCTTCGGCTATCTGGACGGGGCGGTGCCGTTCGAGGACAACTCGCCGGACGTGGGCGAGAGTTACGCCTACCTGTCGACACCCGCGGCGGGGGCCGACTTCACCCCGTACGTCGACGCGCCGATCCCCGGAGGGTCCTCGCGCGGCTCCCTCGTGGGCGAGTACCGGCACGACGGACGCCGCGAGCTGGTCGTCACGTTCGTGTACAACCAGTACCAGCAGCAGTTCCGGCTGCTGGCACGCGGCATCGTGGAATGGATGACCCAGGGCGTGCACCTCGGCGCCTCGCGCAACTACTTCGCCGTACACGTCGACGACGTCTTCGCCGGTGACGACCGCTGGGACACGACGCTCGACTGCACCCCGGGCGACATCGACTGCCCGCAGGGCGAGGGCGTGGCCAACCCGATCCGGATGACCCCGGCGGACGTCGACCACGCCGTCGACTGGCAGACGAGACAGAACTTCACCCTCGACCTCGCGTACAACGGCGCCGGCAGCGTCGACCAGCGCGAGGACGACAACGGCGCCGATCCGCTCGCCGACAAGCTCATCGCCGACCGCGACCGGTTCCGCTGGATCAACCACACCTTCACCCACGCGTTCCTCGGCTGCGAGCAGGACGTCAGCGTGCTGCCCTGGAGATGCGCCACCAACGCCGACGGCAGCACCAAGTGGGTCTCGCGCACCGCCGTCTCCGACGAGATCGCCGCCAACCGCGCCTGGGGACAGACGGCCGGACTGCCGCTGGACAGCCAGGAGTTGATCACCGGGGAGCACTCCGGCCTCAAGCTCTCGCCGCAGCAGCCCGCCGACAACCCCAACCTGGCGCCGGCACTCGCCGACAACGGCGTCACCTGGCTCGGCTCCGACAACTCCCGTGAGACCGGACAGCGTCAGGTCGGCCCCGCCACCACCGTCCCGCGCTACCCGATGAACGTCTTCTACAACGCGGGCAAGGCGGCCGAGCAGGTCGACGAGTACAACTGGATCTACACCAGCCGCGCCCAGGGCGGCAGCGGCATCTGCGAGGACCACCCGGACACCTCGACCTGCCTGGCGGCGCCGCTGAGCACCAGCACGGGCTACGCCGACCACATCGTGCCGCTGGAGACCCGCATCGACCTCGGTCACGTGCTCTCCAACGACCCGAAGCCGCACTTCATCCACCAGTCGAACCTCGCCGAGGAGCGCATCGCCTACCCGGTGCTCGACGGGGTCCTCGACGGCTACAAGGACCTGTTCGCGGACGACACCCCGGTGGTGAACCTGCGGATGAAGGACATCGGCGTCGAACTGCGGCGCCGCGCCGCGTGGAAGACGGCCGTGGACTCCGGTCAGGTGACCGCCTACCGCGTCGGGGACACCGTCACCGTGCAGGCCCCCAACGGCGTCGCGATCACCGCCACCATGCCCACCGGCACCACCTCGGGCACCGCGGGCTTCGGGGCCGCGTACGCGGGCGCGGTCTCGGGATGGACGGCCCCGGCCGCCGGCTCCCCCGTCAGGCTCGGCCTGCCGCCGGGCACGCCCGCCCTGTCCGCGCCCGTCCACGCGAAGCGGCAGCCCGCGACCAGCGGCACCCCGCGCACCCGCGTACCGGCGGGCGTGAGCGAACAGGTCCCCTTCGCCCCGGACAACTGAGCGGCGCACCGACCGAAGGTCCCGGCCGCACCCTGGGCGGCCGGGACGGGCACGACCACCCCACACCTCGGCCGTGGAGCACACCGATGCACGTTCCCCGCGGCGCGCGCGATCCCAACGCGACGCGCGTCACCCTGCTCACCGAAGGCACCTACCCGCACAGTCACGGCGGCGTCAGCGTCTGGTGCGACCAACTCGTCTGCGGCATGCCCGACATCGACTTCGACGTCGTCGCCGTCACCGGCACCGGCCGCGAGCCCGTCGTGTGGGACATCCCCGCGCACGTGGCAAGCGTCGTGTCGGTCCCCATGTGGGGGCCCGCACCCGACGGCCGCCCACCGCGAGGTCGCCGTCGCAACCAACTCGCCGCCGCCTACGAACAGTTCCTGACCTCCCTGCTCGACCCGTGCGCGGAGGAACGGTTCCCCGCGGCGCTGTACGCGATGGCGCGGGCCGCGGCGGACGGGATGCTGAGTCCCTTCCTGCGGGGCGACCACGCGATCCGCGTGCTGACCGGCGTGTGGACCCGTCCGGGTCTCGCCGTACGGGAGGCCCGGCCGACCCTGCACGACGCCCTGACCGCGACCGCCCTGCTGGAGCACGCGCTGCGCCCGCTGGCCGCGCCGCTGCCCGAGCACGGAGTGGCCCACGCGGTCAGCGGCGGCGTCGCCGCGCTGCCCGGCCTCGCCGCCCTCGAACGGCACGGCGTACCGCTGCTGTTGACCGAGCACGGCGTCTATCTGCGGGAGCGCTATCTCGGCTATCGCACCGGGCCGTACCGCTGGCCGGTGAAGGCCGTCGTCCTCGGCTTCTTCCGGCTGCTGGCGGAGGAGACGTACCGGCGCGCCGCGCTGATCACCCCCGGCAACCGGTACAACCGGCTGTGGGAGGAGCAGGGTGGTGCCGCGCCCGAGGCGATTCGCACGGTGTACAACGGCGTGGACCCCGCTGCCTTCCCGCCCGCGGGTCCGGAGCCGCAGTCTCCCACCCTCAGCTGGGCCGGCCGGGTCGACCCGATCAAGGACCTGGAGACGCTGATCCGCGCGTTCGCCCTCGTCCGCGAGCAACTCCCGGGCGCCCGTCTGCGGTTGTTCGGGGGCACACCGCGCGGCGGTGAGGCGTACCGGGAACGGTGCGAGGCGCTGGCCGCCGGACTCGGACACGCGGACGCCGTCACCTTCGAGGGCCGCGTCGACGACATCAAGGACGCGTACGCCGCGGGCAACGTCGTGATGCTCTCCAGCATCAGCGAGGGCTTCCCGTTCACCCTGATCGAGGCCATGTCGTGCGGGCGGGCGACGGTGTCCACCGACGTGGGCGGGGTGCGCGAGGCCGTCGGCGACAGCGGTCTCGTCGTACCGCCGCGGGATCCGGCCGCCATGGCGGCCGCCGCGCTGGAGCTGCTCGGCGACCCCGCCCGCCGGCACGCGATGGGCGAGGCGGCCCGGCTGCGCGTCATCGAGCAGTTCACGCTGCGCCAGACCGTCGACACCTTCCGGTCCATCTATCTGGAGCTGTCGGCACTCGGCCGGTACGTCCCGGGTGTTCCCGGGACGGCCGGAGCCCCGCTCACGGCGGCCGACGCCGAGGTGGTCCCGTCGAGACCGAGGAGCCTGGCCGGATGAGCGGACCGATGGCCCTCGGACCCGGCAGCGTCCAGGACACCCTGTCCTTACGGATCGCCGGTGACCGCCCCGCCCCCCGCGCGCCGGAGGAGGGCAGCCGCCAGGACGCGGTCGACCTGCTCGCGGCCGAACTGGCCGACGGCATCGGGCCGGCCGTCCACCCGTACGAGGTGGCCGCTCTGCTGGAGTCGGAGGGACTGACCGCCGAGGTCATCCAGGAGCGGTACGGACACCCGAACCTCTTCTCCCTCGCCTCGGCCCTCTACGAGCGGGTGCCGCGCACGTTCCCGGAGCCGGCCGGGCCCGCCGACCCCTGGCGACCCGATCATGTGCGCTGCGCGCTGCGCGGGGCGCTGTTCGCCCTGCCGGGCCTCGCCTATCTGCTCACGGGGCCGCTGTGGCACGCGGGCCGCGACCTCGATGTCCTGGTGGTGGCCGGCCTGGTCTCCTGGGCCTGGGGCCAGGCGCTCGGGCACCGCGCCTACCTGCGGATGACCACGGGCCGCCGCGAGGCGGGCCGCACCCTGCTCAAGGGGGCGCCGCTCGGCGCGCTCGCCGCGACCGCGGCCGGATCGCTGATCGCCGGATCCGGCACGGCGGTCGCGGTGGCGGCGGCCCAGTCCGTGTATCTCGCGGCGGCCGGGGCGCTGCTGGTACTGGGCGGGGAGCGGCTGCTGCTGGCCGCGCTCGGCCCGCTCGTGGCCGGCGCACTCGCCCTGCCCTGGTGGGAACCGGGAGACGCGCTGCGGCTCTCGCTCCCGCTGCTGTCCGTGTTCGGCGCGGTCGCCGCGGCGGGCTGGGCTCTGCGGGCCGTGCTGACCACGGACCCGGCCCCCGGCGGCACCCGCCCCGCACTCCTGCGTTCCCTGCCGTACGGCCTGTTCGGGCTCTCGGCCGGGATCCTGGTCCTGCTGGAGGGGCGGCAGCATCCGTACGCCGTGATCGTGCTGACGGTCAGCATGGGACCGGCGGAGTGGCTGCTGTACCGGTACCGGGGGATGTCGGTCGCGGCGTTGCGGGCGACGGCGACCCCGGCCGCCTTCCTGCTGCGCTCGGCGGGCGTCCTCGGGCTCTGCCTGCTCCTCTACGTGCTGCCCCTGCTCCCCGCCGCCCTGCTCACGGGCGCGGAACCGGCTCCGCTGCTGCTGCTCGCGGCCACCCTGTGGACCGCGCTGCTGCTCCAGGCCTTCGGGGTGGCCTGGCCCCCGGCCGCGGTCTGTCTCGCGGCGGCCGGCGGGGCCGCCGCGGCCGAGGTGCTCCACTCCCCGCCGACCGCCCTCGCCCTCTCCCTGTTCTGCGGCACGGCCGCCCTGTGTCTGACGGCCTGTGCCGTACGGCTGCTGGGGCGGCCCGCCCCGCACGCCTGACCACCGGCCCGCGGGACGCCCGGACCACGGCTTCCACGGAACGCCGCACGCACCGGAAACACCTCCGCATCACCCGAGCAACCGACCGGAAGGAAACACGAGTTGACCTCCGCACCGCTCGCCGCCGTCACCGGAGCCGAGGGTTTCATCGGCTCCCACCTCACCGAGGCACTGGTCGCCTCCGGGCACCGGGTGAGGGCGATGGCCCAGTACAACTCCTTCTCCTCGTACGGCTGGCTGGAGACCCTGAGCCCCGACGTCCTGGAGCACGTCGAGATCGTCCTCGGCGACGTCCGTGACCCGGGCTCGGTCCGGGGGCTCGCCGACGGCGCGGACTGCGTCTACCACCTGGCCGCGCTGATCGCGATCCCGTACTCCTACCAGGCGCCGCACAGTTACGTGGACACCAACGTGACCGGCACCCTCAACGTGCTGGAGGCGGTCCGCGCGCTCGGCACGCCCCGGCTGGTGCACACCTCCACCAGCGAGACCTACGGCACCGCGCAGACCGTGCCGATCACCGAGGACCACCCCATCAACACGCAGTCTCCGTACGCCGCTTCGAAGGCGGGCGGGGACCGGCTCGCGGACAGCTACCACGCGAGCTTCGGCACACCGGTGGTCACGCTGCGGCCGTTCAACACCTTCGGCCCGCGTCAGTCGATGCGCGCGGTCATCCCGACCGTCATCGGCCAGGTGGCCGCGGGCGAACGCACCATCACGCTCGGCGACCTGCGTCCGACGCGCGACTTCACGTTCGTGCGGGACACCGCGCAGGCGTTCCTCGCGGTGGGCACGGCGCCCGCCGAGCAGGTCGTCGGCCGCACCTTCAACGCCGGTACGGGCGGGGAGATCTCGGTCGGCGACCTGGTCGCCCTGATCGGCAAGGTGATGGACACCGCCCTCGACGTGCGCGAGGACGCACAGCGCGTCCGGCCGGCCAACTCCGAGGTCATGCGCCTGGTCGCCGACGCGACCCGGCTCACCGGGGCGACCGGCTGGAGCCCGGCCCACCAGCTCGAACAGGGGCTCGAGCACACCGTGGAGTTCTTCCGCGACCCGGCGAACCTCGCCCGCTACAAGACCGGCATCTACAACATCTGACCCGTCCGGCACGACCACGAAGGAGGAGCCCCATGCACGCTGTGATTCTCGCGGGAGGCAAGGGCGTCCGGCTGCGGCCCTACACGACCGCACTGCCCAAGCCGCTCGTGCCCATCGGCGACCAGCACGCGATCCTGGAGATCGTGCTCCGCCAGCTCGCCTCGGCCGGGTTCACCGGCTGCACCATCGCGATAGGCCATCTCGGCGAGATCATCCGCGCCTACGTCGGCAACGGCTCCCAGTGGGGCCTGGCCGTCGACTACGCCACGGAGGACAGTCCCCTCGGCACCATGGGGCCGCTGCTCACCATGCGGGAACGGCTCCCGGAGTCGTTCCTCGTGATGAACGGCGACGTGCTCACCGACCTCGACTTCGCCGACGTCCTCGTCCGGCACCGGAGTTCGGGGGCGCCGCTGACCATCGCGACGTACGCGCGCAAGGTGCACATCGACTTCGGTGTACTGACCACCGCCGACAGCAAGGTGGTGGCCTTCACGGAGAAGCCGAGCATGGACTACCGCGTCTCGATGGGCGTGTACGGTCTGTCCCGGTCCACGCTCGACGGGTACACGCCGGGACTGCCTTTGGGTTTCGACGAGTTGGTCCTCGACCTGCTGCGGAGCCGGAACGAGCCGCACGCCTACGACTTCGACGGGTACTGGCTCGACATCGGCCGCCCGGACGACTACGACCGGGCGAACGCCGAGTTCACCACCCGCAAGTCGCTGCTGCTCAAGGGAGCCTGACCGCCGTATGCGCATTCTCGTCCTGGGCCTCACCGGCTATCTGGGCGGCCATGTCGTCGAGCACCTGCGCGCCCTGCCGGGCGTGCGGGTGTTCGGCGGCGGCCGCTCGCCCGGCGCGGAGTTCGGCGTCGACCTCGCCACCGACGGCCGGGAGCGGCTGGCGTCGACGCTGGCCGAGGCAGCACCCGACGCCGTGATCAACTGCGCCGGGGCCACCGGCGGTGACACCGTGACCCTCGCCGAGGTCAACTCCCGTGGCCCCGCCGTACTCTGCGCGGCGCTGCGCGAGGCGGCGCCGGCCGCACGGCTCGTCCATCTGGGCTCGGCCGCCGAGTACGGTCCCGGCGTCCGTGGCACCGCCGTCACCGAGTCGGCGGCGACCCACCCCCTCACCCCCTACGGAGCCACCAAGCTCGCCGGGACGGTCACCGTCAGCACGTCCGGGCTGGACGCGGTCGTGCTGCGGGTGGGCAACCCGGTGGGACCCGGCGCTCCCCCGGCCGGCCTTCCGGGCAGGATCGCCGGACTGCTGCGCGCGGCCGGCACGGACCCGGACGCGATGATCCGGCTGGGCGACCTGTCGGCGTACCGCGACTTCGTGGACGTACGCGATGTGGCGCGGGCGGCGGTGGCCGCGGCGAAGGCACCCGGGCCGCTGCCCCGGATCCTCAACATCGGCGCGGGCAGGGCCGTTCCGGTGCGGGACCTGGTGGGCGGGCTGGCCCGCGCGTCCGGGTTCCGAGGGCGGATCGAGGAGAACGGCGGCGGGTCCGACCGTTCCGGCGCGGTGTCGTGGCAGTGCTCCGACATCACGGCCGCCGGTGAATCCCTCGGCTGGCGCCCCTCGTTGACCCTGGACGACTCACTGACCGCGCTCTGGGCATCCGTCTCGGAGGCCGCACAGGTCGGGCGGCCGGAAGGCGACCGGGTGCGATGAGCCTGTTGATCCCCCTGTATGTGCATCCGAGTGAGGACCCCGGCGCCTGGCACCGTCTGATCACGTCGGCCGACCGCACCTACGGTGTCGTGATCAACCCGGCGGACGGGCCGGGCACGGGCCCTGACCCGGCGTTCACGGCCGCGACCGGCGCGCTGCGGGAGGCGGGCGCCCGGCTGCTCGGCTATGTCGACACGGACTACGGCGCGCGCGATCCGGACGAGATCGCGGACGAGGTGCTGCGGCACGGCGACTGGTACGGCACCCAGGGCTGTTTCCTCGACCGGGTGGCGTCGACCTCCGAAGCGCTGCCCGTCTTCAGGCGGCTGGTGCGGAGCATCCGCCGACTGGGCGCGGAGACCGTGGTCTTGAACCCGGGCGTCCACCCGGCCCCGGGGTACGCGCGTCTGGCGGACCTGCTCGTCACGTTCGAGGGCCACTGGTCCACGTACGTCGCGGCGTTCAGCAGACCCGAGTGGACCGCCCGGCACCCGCCCGAGCGGTTCTGCCATCTCGTCTACGGCGTCCCGGAAGCGCTGGTCCCGCTCGCCGTACGCACCGCCCGCGACCGCGGAGTGGCGGTGACCGGCCCCGTCACGGGCGAACTCCCCAACCCCTGGTCCCGATTGACCCCGGCCCTGAGCACACCGGAGTCCTGAGGGATCCGACGGACGCGCCGGATCCGGTGGCGGACGCTCCGCTGGAGCAGGCCCGGGTCCGGGCATTCGCATGATTCACCGAACCCTCTCCTTTCCCGTCCCTTGATGGCATGTCTCGGTCAAATCTGCCACGCTTCCGGGAGCCGTCGTCCTGACCCCAGGGCGGCGGGACGGACATCTCACCAAGCGATCGCGCGCACCCGCGCGCGGCCCGCGGCCGTCCACCCGGCGCACCCCAGTCGTCGCGGGCGGCCACCGAGCAGGCCGGAATCCGGCCGCCTCAAAGGAGTTTCGTGTGAGACCAACCCCCCGCAAGGCCATCGTGGCACGCGTCCTCGCCGTCGCCGCCCTGGCCGCCGTCTGTCTCCCCAGCACCCCCGTGGCGGCCGCGCCGCAGGCGGCCCCGTCGGCGGCAGCAGCCTGCACCCCGGCCCAGGTCGTCACCAACGGCGGCTTCGAGAGCGGCACTTCGCCCTGGACGCAGTCGTCGACGAGCGTGATCACCAGCCGCTCGGGGCAGACCGCCCACGGCGGCAGCAGCTTCGCCTGGCTGGACGGCGTCGGCAGCACCCACACGGACACGCTCTCGCAGAGCGTGACGATCCCGTCCGGGTGCAGCAGCGCCAGCCTGACCTTCTGGCTGCACATCGACACGGCCGAGACGACCTCGTCGACCGCGTACGACAAGCTGACCGCCAAGATAGGCAGCACCACGCTGGCGACGTACTCGAACCTCAACAAGGCCACGGGGTACGCGCAGAAGTCGTTCGACGTGTCGGCGTTCGCCGGCCAGACCGTGACCGTCGCGTTCACGGGCACCGAGGACTCCAGCCTGCAGACCAGCTTCGTCCTCGACGACGTCGCTCTCACCACCTCAGGTGACACGACCCCGCCGGCCGACTCCGCCCGCACTCCCGCGGCGCCCGCGTACACGGTCAGCCTGAGCAGCAACACCGCCGGCACCGTCTGGACCGGTCACGAGAGCGCGACCTTCACCAACGCCTCCTCCACCGCGCTCAGCGAGGTGTACCTGAGGCTGTGGGACAACTACCACGGCACGTGCACCGCGCCGCCCATCACCGTCAGCAACGTCACCGGGGGTACCGCGGGTGCCCTCTCGGTCGCCTGCACCGCCCAGAAGATCACGCTGGCGTCGCCGCTGGCCCAGGGGCAGAGCACGACGATCGGCTTCGACCTGGGCATCACCGTGCCGAGTGGCGCCGACCGCTTCGGCTACGACGGGGCGTTCAGCTTCATCGGCAACGCCCTGCCGGTGCTCGCGGTGAAGGACGGCGCGGGCTGGCACCTCGACCCGTACACGAACAACGGCGAGTCCTTCTACTCGCTGGCCGCCGACTTCAAGGTCACCCTGGACCACCCGACGAGCCTGCTCGTCCCGGCGACCGGCACCTCGGTCGACACCCCCGGCTCCAGCGGACGCACCGTCACCACGGCCACCGCGTCCAAGGTGCGTGACTTCGCCTGGGCGGCGGGCCCCTTCACCAAGATCTCGGGCACCTCCCCCGCCGGCACGGCCGTCAACGTCTACTCCGTCTCGGGCATCAGCTCCGCCAACGCCCAGTCGATGCTGACCACGGCCAAGTCCGCCGTGGACGCCCACGCGGCGCGCTTCGGCGCCTACCCGTACGGCGAGCTGGACGCGGTGATCGACAACAACTTCTGGTTCGGCGGCATGGAGTACCCCGGGTTCGTCCTCGACCTGGTGAGCACCACGGCGCTGACGCACGAGATCGGTCACCAGTGGTTCTACGGGATCGTCGGCGACGACGAGTACAACAGCCCGTGGCTGGACGAGGCGTTCACGGACTACGCGACCGACCTCGCGCAGAACAAGACCGGGGCCAGTTGCTGGAACAGCGTCTCCTGGGCCTCGTCCGCGGAGAAGATCACCAACTCGATGGCGTACTGGGACGCGCACTCGTCCCGCTACTCCACCGTCATCTACGGCTACGGCAAGTGCGCCCTGCACGACCTGCGGCGACTCCTCGGTGACACCGCCATGGCCAAACTCCTCAAGGACTACGCCACTTCGCACTGGTACGGAGTCTCGACCACGGCCGAGTTCAAGGCCGCCGCGCAGGCCGCGACGACCACGGACCTGACGTCCTTCTGGACGACCCACCGCATCGAGGGCTGACCCTCGCGCCGATCCGCCGTGGTGTCACCCCCGGGTGTCGCCGCGGCGGATCGGCGTTTCCGTCAACCCGCGCCCGTCACCTGGGCGTTGCTCAGGATCTTTCCGGCCAGGGCCGTGACCTGGGTGCGCTCGGCGGCGGTCAGTGACGCCGTCAGGGTGACGATCTCGCGGTCCATCTCCGTGGTGCAGCGGCCCGCGAGTTCCCGGCCCGCGTCCGTCAGTTCGACCAGAACGGCGCGGCCGTCGTCGGGTGACGGGATCCGCCGGACCAGGCCGCGCTTCTCGGCGCGGGAGACCAGGCCGGTCATCGAGGACTTGTCCAGGCCCAGCAGCCGGGCGAGTTCGAGCATGCCCGGCCTGCGGTCGCGCAGGATGCCGAGCAGGCGGACCTGGATCAGGGACAGGTCGTGCTCGGACGCCATGCGCGCCAGCACGCCCTGCACCAGGAACGACAACTGGACCAGGGCGTCGACGGCGTCCCGCAGTCCGTCGACCTCCGGCTCGTGGGCCGGTTCCCGGGTGTGACTGACGGGCATGGCGGTTTCCCCTCCTGGTCCGGGCGCGGCGTGCCGGTGCGGCGTTCAGGACGGTGTCCCGGGCCGGGCGCCAGTGACGACCCTCGCGGAGCCGACCGCTCCCCTCAAGTACGTGGCCCAAACTACCTTGACTTAGTACGTGCCGCAAACTACCGTCGAAGTAGTACGTGACGCAAACCAAATGGCCGAGTCCTCTCGCGCCGGTCTGCCCTCGTTCACGATGTCCCGGCCCGGCCCAGGAGGCACCCCATGCACGCCGCTGTCGTCCGCTCGTTCGACGCTCCGCCCCGTTTCGACGTCTTCGACACCCCCGAGCCCCACGGTGAGCACGAGGTGCTCGTCGACGTCCTCGCCGCCGGTCTCCACCCCCGCGTCCGCTCCGCCGCCGACGGCTCCCACTACACCTCGGACGGCGTGCTGCCCCTCGTCCCGGGTGTGGACGGCGTCGGCCGCACCGACCGGGGGGACCTGCTCTACTTCGTCGCCGGCGACGACGCGCCGGGCACCATGGCCGAGCGCGCCGTGGTCGACCGCCGTCGCGCCATCGCCCTGCCGGACGGCACCGACCCGGTCGCCGTGGCCGCCGCCATGAACCCGGCCATGTCCTCCTGGATCGCCCTGCGCCGCCGCGTCGCACTCCGGCCGGGCGCCGGTGTCCTGGTGCTGGGCGCGACCGGCAACGCGGGACAGCTCGCCGTCCAGATCGCACGCCACCTCGGCGCGGGGCACGTCGTCGCCGCCGGACGGGACGGCGAGCGGCTGGACCTGGTGTCCCGGCTCGGAGCGGACGACATCGTCTCCCTGCTGGGCGAACCCAAGGAGGTCGCCGACCGGCTCGCCGCGAGCGCCGCCGACGTGGACGTCGTCGTCGACTACCTGTGGGGACCGGCCGCCGAACAGGCCATGCCCGCCCTTCTCACCGCGCGCGCGGAGCGCGGCAGGGCGCTGGCCTGGATCCAGATCGGGTCCATGGCCGGCGCGGAGATCACCCTGCCGTCCTTCCTGCTGCGGGCCGCCAACCTCCAGATCATGGGCAGCGGTCAGGGCTCGGTCACCACCGCGGGGATCGTCGCCGAACTCCCCTCCCTCGCCGCGGAGATCGCGTCGGGAACCTTCGCCGTCGACCCCCTCGTCCTCCC
The DNA here is from genome assembly GCF_040650615.1 of Streptomyces sp. NPDC048643. Classification (NCBI taxonomy): domain Bacteria; kingdom Bacillati; phylum Actinomycetota; class Actinomycetes; order Kitasatosporales; family Streptomycetaceae; genus Streptomyces; species Streptomyces sp. NPDC048643. The sequence continues at coordinate 181,464 of NZ_JBEZHO010000011.1, read as the reverse complement.
GCTCTCCGAGGTGGAGCGCGCGTGGAGCGCACCGACCGCCCCCGGACAGCGCATCGTGCTGGCCCCGCACTGACCTCACCCGACGCCCCTCACCCTTCCCGGGAGGCGCCTGACGGGCATGGGCCGCCCCGTCGGGGGCAGGTTCCGCCACACGGCGGCTCCCGGTCCGGGGGCAGGGCGCCGATCATGGTCGAACGAGCCGCCGGGCTCAGCACGAGGAGACGTCATGCTGCTGGTACCGCCCCCGTTCGACCCCGACCTCGCGGCCGCGCTCGCCGCGGTCGGCCCGTCGATGCCGTCCGGGCTGAGCCTGGAGGACATCACCGCCCTGCACGCCGGACCGGACATCGCGGTGCCCGCGTTCGACCTCACCGAGGACGGCGCCTTCGTGACCACCGACCGGACGGCGCCGGGTCCCGAAGGCGCCCCCGACGTCTCACTGTTCGTGGTCACGCCCGCCGCACCTCCGCGGGAGGGGCCGCGTCCGGTGATCTACCACGCCCACGGCGGCGGCATGATCCTCGGCAACAACCGGGCCGGGGTGGAGATCGTCCTGGAGTGGGCGAGGGAGCTGGACGCGATCGTGGTGTCCGTGGAGTACCGGCTGGCGCCCGAACACCCGTACCCGGCAGGGGTGGAGGACGTCTACGCCGGTCTGCTGTGGACGGCGCGGCACGCGGCGGAGTTCGGCGGCGATCCGGAGCGGATCGTCGTCGCGGGCGCCAGCGCGGGCGGCGGCCTGACGGCTGCGCTCGCCCTGCTCAGCCGGGATCGCGGGGGCCCGCGGCCGATCGGCCAGGTCCTGATGTACCCGATGCTCGACGACCGCAACGACACTCCGTCCGCGTACCAGATGGCGGGCGTCGGCGCCTGGGACCGTACGGCGAACGAGACCGCCTGGACCGCCGTGCTGGGCGACGCCCGAGGCGGCCCCGACGTCCCCGCGTACGCCGCTCCCGCCCGGGCCACCGACCTCTCCGGGCTGCCGCCGGCCTTCCTCGACGTCGGCTCCGCTGAGACCTTCCGGGACGAGGTCGTCGACTACGCCTCACGGATCTGGCAGGCCGGCGGCGTCGCCGAACTGCACGTGTGGCCCGGCGGTTTCCACGGCTTCGACTCCTTCGCCCCGCACACCCCGCTCTCTCGCACCGCCCGCGCAGCGCGCGTCACCTGGCTCCGCAGGCTGCTCGCCCCCTGACCGGCGGGCCGGTGTCCAAGCGGGCCGGCTCAGACGGGCAGGAGGCGGCCGATCAGGGCACTGAGCTGCTGGGCGTTGCGGCACTCGTGCATCTCGACGAGTTCGGCGTAGGCGGGGGCCACGGAGTCACCCGTGCCCCACTGCGAACGCGCCTCGGGATTCAGCCAGTAGACACGGCGGGCCTGCCGGGTGAGCCGGCGGACCGCGGGCAGGTTCGGGTCGCTGTTGTTCGTCCGGGCGTCCCCGAGCACGAAGACGGTCGTCCGGGCGCCGACCGCGCCGGAGTACCGCTCGGTGAACTCGCCGAACGGCACTCCGTAGTCGCTGCTGTCGTGCCAGCCGGTGAGGGTGGCCTCCGCGCCGATCCGGGCGCTCAGCCCGTCCGGGTCGGCGGCGCCGTGCACGAGCAGCCCCGTGACCTCGTCGACCCGGTTGACGAAGGCGAACACCCGCACCTTGCTGAACTGGTCGTGCAAGGCCTGCACCAACAACATCGTGAAGTCGGAGAACCCCGAGACCGAGCCCGACACATCGCACAGCAGGACCAGTTCGGGCCGCACCGGTCGGCGTCGGCGCAGCACCGGACGCATCGGCACCCCGCCCGTGGACAGCGACCCGCGCAGGGTCCGCCGCAGGTCGATGGTGCCGCGCCGGGCCCTGCGGCGGCGCGCGGCGAGCCGGGTGGCCAGTTTGCGCGCGAGCGGCTGGACGACCCTGCGCAGTTCGGCGAGGCGGTCGCGGCCCGCGAACAGGAAGTCGACGCGGTCGGCGGTCGTGGCCACCGCGCGCCGGGCGATCTCGTCACGGTCGCGCCGCTCGGCGACCCGGCGGCGCGCCTCCGACGCCACCAGCCGGCGGAACGCCTCGATGCGCCCCCTGATCTCGTCCTCCAGCAGCCGGTCGGTGAACCCCGGCGCCCCGCCGTCCGCGCGGACCGTGTCCCGGACCCGAGCCATCAGCGTCTGTGGCCGGAGGCGGTCGAGCGTCTGGTACGACGACCAGCCGTCCGTGGCCGTCGTACCGCCGTATCCGCCGAAGCCGTCGACCGCCTCCATGGCCAGCCGGGCCATGAGGGCGCGGTCGTCGGCGGCCAGCGCGGCAGCGAGCCGGTCCCGCAGGTCGTCCCGGTCCGCGGGCGCGGTGGCGTCGGGCGCTCCGACGCCCCGGGGGAAGTAGACGTCGAAGACGGGGTCGAACACCCGCCGCTGTCCCGGGTTGTGCAGGAGCGTGGCCGCGAGGCCCTCCCGCAGCAGGTCGCGGTCCGTGAGACCGAGCGCCTCGACCGCCTGCGCGGCGTCCACGGTCTCCCCGGTGCCGATCCGCACGCCGTGCGAGCGGAGCGCGCCGACCAGTCCGGTCAGCCGGTCCGCGACACCGGCCGCCGGGTCGGCGGCGGTCACACGGCACCCAGGTCGAGCTTGGCCGCCGCCTTCAGGATGTCGTCCTGGTGCTTGAGGATGACGCCGAGGCTGTCGCGCACGACGTCCTCGTCGAGGGTGTCGGCGCCGAGCGCGAGCAACGTGCGGGCCCAGTCGATGGTTTCGGCGACGGACGGGACCTTGCGCAGGTCCATCTCGCGCAGCGCGCCCACGACCCGCACCACCGACTCCGTGAGCGCCCGGTCGAGGCCGGGCACCTTCAGGCGCACGATGCGACGCTCCAACTCCTCGTCGGGGAAACCGATGTGGAGGAACAGACAGCGGCGGCGCAGGGCCTCGGACAGTTCACGGCTCGCGTTCGAGGTGAGCACCACGAAGGGCCGGCTGGTGGCGGCGATGGTGCCCAGCTCCGGGACGGTGACCTGGAAGTCGCTGAGGACTTCGAGGAGCAGTCCCTCGACCTCGACGTCGGCCTTGTCCGTCTCGTCGATCAGCAGGACCTTCGGATCGTCCCCGCGGATGGCGGTCAGCAGGGGACGCGGCAGCAGGAACTCCTCGCTGAAGATGTCCGTCCGCGTCTCGTCCCAGCTCTCGTCACGCCCCGCGCTGATGCGCAGCAGCTGCTTGGCGTGGTTCCACTCGTACAGCGCCCGGGACTCGTCGACGCCCTCGTAGCACTGGAGGCGCACCAGCCGGGCCCCGGCCACCTGGGCGACGGCCTTGGCGAGTTCCGTCTTGCCGACCCCGGCGGGGCCCTCCACGAGGAGGGGCTTGCCGAGACGGTCGGCCAGGAAGACCGTCGTGGCGACGGCGGGCGAGGCGAGATAGCCGGTGCCGGCGAGGCGCGCGGAGACGTCGTCGACGGATGTGAACAGCAACGGTGCCTCCAGCGCGCGGACGAGCTCGGACTCACTATCTAAGCGCTTGTTCAGGTCACCTGTCACGTGTGACGACGCCCACGGCTCCGTGCACCCCGGCCCTCGTGGAGGAGTGCGCGGCGGCGACGATTCGAGCACCGTCGAATCGTGTGGCGTCCGGGCGGACTCGTATGTCATCAAGGAGCCAGGGCCGCGGCGGCCCCACCCGAGGCGAACGGCGCCGAGGGACGCCCGTCCCGTCTCCCGGGGGAGATCTGTATGCGTATGCGCAAGCGTGGGATCGCCGCGGTGTTCGTCGCCGCGGCCGCCTTCACCGCCGTCGGCCCGCAGGCCGTAGCGGTCCCGATGCCCTGGGAGACGAGCCGGGTTCCGGCCGTCGCACCGCAGGGCGACCAGCCGGCGGCCGGCGTCGGCGGAAGCAGCAGGGTCACACCGCTGTGCGGTAGCCCCTGTTACCAGTAGCGGCGCACGACGCCGCTGCCCGGAACCAGCTCACCTCGCCCCATCGGCGGGTGACGCGGGCCGGCGCAGAGGTCTGGCCCGTCACCACGGGGGGAGTGACGGGCCAGACCCTGCGTCCACGGTGCCATGCGCGACGGGTCTCGCGCAGTCCCTTCGACAAGTCCCGTGCCGGACGGTCGCCCTTCGTCCGCGCCGTGGCGCTGTGAGCTGCCGGGTCCTCCGCGCGGTCCGCGGTGATCGCCTGCGACAATCGGCGGTAGCGCTGGTGTTCGGCAGACCGTGCCGCGACCGTTGGAGGAGCCTGTGCCCCTGCCCTCACGTCCCTTGCGGAAGCTGGGCTTCCTGACCATCGGGCTGTTCGACGGGAACGATCCCGGGCGTGGCCACGAGTCGACGCTGGAGATCATCGAACTGGGCGAACGGCTCGGCTTCGACAGCGCCTGGCTGCGGCACCGCCACCTCCAGTACGGCATCTCCTCGCCCGTCGCCGTCCTCGCCGCCGCCTCGCAGCGCACCCGCCGTATCGAGCTGGGGACGGCTGTCACCCCGGTGGGCTGGGAGAACCCGCTGCGGCTGGCCGAGGACCTGGCGACCGTGGACGTGCTGTCCGGGGGCCGCCTCAACCCGGGTGTCAGCGTCGGCCCGCCCATGCACTACGAGCAGGTGAAGCACGCGCTCCACCCCGACACCGCCGAGTCGGAGGACTTCGGCTACGCGCGGGTGGAGCGGCTGCTGGACTTCGTGCGGGGCAAGCCGGCCACCGACTTCAGCGGGGTGGAGGGCTTCGAGGTGTTCTCCGACCGCGTGCAGCCGCACTCCCCCGGCCTGGGCAGCCGAATGTGGTACGGCGGAGGCAGCCTGCGGTCCGCACGGTGGGCGGGCGAACACGGCATGAACTTCCTGACCAGCAGTGTCGTGAAGGCCGAGGAGTCCGAGGACTTCGCCGAGGTCCAGCTCAGCCACGTCCGGGCGTTCCGCTCCGCGCACCCGGACGGCGACCGGGCCCGTGTCTCCCAGGGCCTCGTCGTGATCCCGACGGACAGCGCCACACCCGCGCAGCGGGCGACGTACGAGGAGTACGCCCGCAAGCGGCTGCCGCGCACGACGACGCCGCAGGGCCCGGCCCGCATGATGTTCGCGCCGGACCTCGTCGGAACGTCCGAGCAGATCGCCGAACAGCTCTACGCCCAGGCCGCGTTCCAGGAGATCGACGAGGTCGCGTTCGCTCTGCCGTTCACCCTCGCCCACGAGGACTACGTGCAGATCCTCACCGACATCGCCACGAAGCTCGGCCCCGCGCTCGGCTGGCGTCCGGCGGCCTGACCCGGCGCGGAGCGGCGACCCCTGGTCCGGGTGCGCGGAAGATCGGTTGTTACCGTGCACCCGTGGCTCACTCTTCACGCGACACGGCAGAAGGCGCAGGCTGGGGAAACGCTCAACTCGGGACGTACAAGGGGCTGATGCCCGCCCGGGTGGAGAAGCTCTCCTGGCTCGATCCGAGGACGCTGTGGCCCGCTCGCAACGGCGTGCTGGCCTCGTGGTTCGGGGACCCCACGGGCCGGACCCGGGGGCGCTGGGTGGAGCAGCGGGTGGCCGCCGGCGCGCCCGCCGACGCGGTCGTCCGCCGCACGGATTCCGACCACTTCTCGTTCATGGTCATCGGCGACACCGGTGAGGGTGACGACCCGCAATACGCTGTCGTTCCTGGCTTCCTGAGGGCCAGTCAGGGGACGGACTTCGCCGTTCTCGCCAGTGACGTGATCTATCCGGTGGGCAGCGGCGAAGACTACGGCACGAAGTTCTTCCGCCCCTACCGTGACTACCCGGCGCCCATCTACGCGATACCGGGCAACCACGACTGGTACGAGGACCTGCAAGGCTTCATGCGCGTCTTCTGCGAGGCACCGCCGCTGGCGCCGGAGGCGCGGCCACGCCCGCTGACCCGGGCCTGGTTCAGGTCGCTGCTCTGGCACGCGCCGGGCCCTGCCGACGAGCAACGCCTCCTCGAGGCACAGGTGTTGCGTTCCGAACCGTCCCAACAGGCCGCCCAACCGGGCCCGTACTGGGCCATCGACGCCGGACCGGTGCGGATCATCGGCATCGACACGGGCCTGCTGGGGACCATCGACGCCGAGCAGGGGCGCTGGCTGCGCGAGGTGTCGCGGGGCGACCGGCCCAAGATCCTGGTGACCGGGTCGCCGCTGTACGTGGACGGTGAGCATCACCCGTGCGCCATCGAGGGCGGCGGCACGGTCGACGCCATCGTGCGCGACCCGGAGCACCACTACGTCGCCGCGATCGGCGGCGACATCCACAACTACCAGCGCTATCCGGTACGGGTGGACGGCGGACGGACGATCCAGTACGTCGTCGCCGGTGGCGGCGGGGCGTTCATGCACGCCACGCACACGGTCCCCCGGGTCTCCGTCGCCGACGTCACCGAGGACGAGTTCCGCTGCTACCCGCTGCGCGGCGACTCCCTGGCCTTCTACAGCAGGCTGTACGGACGCCGGCTGCGGATGCCCCGTTTCTTCACGCTCACCGAGGCCGAGGCCACGGCGGTGATCTCCGAGCGGCTCGGCATCCCGCCGACCCGCACGCAGGGAGAGCCCGTTCGCCTCACCCGCCGCATCCGCCTCGTCGCCAGTCTGCTCGGCGCCGGACGGCGCCCCGACCGGAACTCGCACTTCCGGCTCCCGGTCCGCAAGACGTACACGCAGTTGTTCTCGCCGGGCTCGGCGACGTACAGCCCGCCGTTCTTCAAGTGCTTCCTGCGGCTGGACGTCACGCCGTCCTCGGTGCATCTGCGCTGCCACTCCGCGACCGGCACCCTCGACCACGAGATCGATCCGCCCGTCGAGGACGAGGTGACCATCCCGTTGCGCTGACACCGCTCCGCGGAACGGGTCCGGCCGTCACACGACCGGACCCGTTCCGTCCCGGTGCGATCAGTCCCGGAGGCGGTCGATCTGGCGGATCTTGTTGGTCGCGTCCAGTGCGGCGACCTTGTAGGACTCGGCGAGGGTCGGGTAGTTGAACACCGCGTCGACCAGATAGTCGACCGTGCCGCCGCAGCCCATCACCGACTGGCCGATGTGGATCAGTTCGGTCGCTCCGGTGCCGAAGCAGTGGACGCCGAGCAGCTTGCGGTCGTCGGGCGAGACCAGCAGCTTCAGCATGCCGTGCGAGTCGCCGATGATCTGCCCGCGGGCCAGCTCCCGGTACCGGGACACGCCCACCTCGAAGGGCACGCACTCCTCGGTGAGCTGGTCCTCCGTCTTCCCGATGAAGCTGATCTCGGGAATGGTGTAGATGCCGATCGGCTGAAGGTCGTGCATCCGGTTCACCGGCTCACCGCAGGCGTGGTAGGCCGCCGTCCGGCCCTGCTCCATCGAGGTCGCCGCGAGGGCCGGGAAGCCGATGACGTCGCCGACGGCGTAGATGTGCGGGACCTCGGTGCGGTAGTGCTCGTCGACGGTGATCCTGCCGCGCCGGTCCGCGGACAACCCCGCCTTGTCCAGGTCGAGTTCGTCGGTGAGGCCCTGCCGGCCCGCCGAGTACATGACGGCGTCGGCGGGTATCTTCTTGCCGCTCTCCAGGACCGTGAGCGTGCCCCGGGCGTGCCGTTCGACGGCGGCGACGGTCTCCCCGAACCGGAAGGTGACGGCGAGATCCCGCAGGTGGTACTTGAGCGACTCGATCACCTCGACGTCACAGAAGTCGAGCATCCCGGAGCGCTTCTCGACGACCGTGACCTTGGATCCGAGGGCGGCGAACATGGAGGCGTACTCCATGCCGATCACACCGGCTCCGACGATGACCATGGAGCGCGGTACCTGCTCCAGGTTCAGCACGTTGTCCGAGTCCATGATCGTCCGCCCGTCGAACTCGACGGTGTCGGGGCGCGCCGGACGCGTGCCCGTGGCGATGACGATGTGGTCGGCGCTCAACAGCCTCTCGTTGCCGTTGACTTCGACCAGGGCGACGGTGTGGTCGTCCACGAAGCGGCCGGTGCCGGCGAAGAGGGCGACGTGGTTGCGGGAGAGCTGGCTGCGGATGACGTCGACCTCACGACTCACCACGTGCTCGGTGCGCGCGGTCAGGTCGGCGACGGTGATGTCCTCCTTGAGCCGGTAGCTCTGGCCGTACAGGTCCCGCTGGCTGAGGCCGCTGAGGTAGAGGACCGCCTCACGCAGCGTCTTGGAGGGGATCGTTCCGGTGTGGATGGAGACCCCACCGACCATGTCGGGGCGATCGATGACAGCGACCCGACGGCCGAGCTTGGCTGCGGCGATGGCAGCCTTCTGGCCGCCCGGGCCGGATCCGATGACGAGCATGTCGAAGTCTGGCACCTCCGGAGTCTGTCAGTCGGAGGCCTCTCCTCGAAAGGGCGAACGGAGGATAGTTCGACGGAACCCGGACACCGGGACCGGCGCCGGGGTCTCCCGGGGACGCCGTCGACCACTCGGGTCACTCCCGGCTCCGTCCCGCCCCCGACGGCGTACCGGGCACGCCCGCCCGGAGCGCGCCATCATGGGCGGCGGGGCCGGGACCCACTCGTGGAGGCTTGGATGCCGAGGAACGCGTTGCCGTACGTCGACGACCACACGACCGTCGTCGCGGCGGCGCCCGACGTCCTCTGGCGGGCGCTGGGCGAGGTCCTCGACCGTTCCGGCGCCCGCCCCGGCGCCACCGGGTACGCACGCCTGGTCGGCTGTACCGACCGCGCGGCAACGGGTCCACGCCCCTTCGCGACGGGCTCCGCACTCCCCGGCTTCCATGTGGTCTCGGCGCTCCCGGAGCGCGAACTCGTGCTGGAGGGTGGTCATCGGTTCTCGTCCTACGCCCTGGTCTTCCGCATCGAGCGGACCGACCGGGGCTGTTCGGTGTTGACGGCGGAGACCCGGGCCGCGTTCCCCGGCGCCGCCGGCGGCGTCTACCGCCGGCTCGTCGTGGGAACGGGAGCGCACGCGTGGGCGACGCGGCGCCTGCTGGCGTCCGTCCGCCGCCGGGCCGAACGCGGCACGGGCCCCGCGACGGCGTGACGTCCGTCCCCCCGATCCCGCCGGGCGCAAGGCCCTCTCCGGCCGCCCTTCGCCGAAAAGAGGCCGCGCGGAGAAGGAATTCGGAGTGACCGCGGCACGGCTGCCGGAACGGGGCCCGGCCGTCGCCCCGGTGGGCTACATTCGGGAACCCTCGACATCGGCACCTCCGGGGGTGAGGTCCTGTCGAGGAGAATCCCGGAGCGGCGAATGCACCAGTCCCACCTTTCTCCAGCGCCGGCCGCACACCTGCAGGGGGGACTCGCCGACAGCCTCTACGCCGCGGCGCGGGACACCCCTGACCTTCCGCAGCTGGCCCGCCGGCCCGAAGGCCGCTCGACGGTCTGGACCCAGGTGACGGCCGCCGAGCTCTGGGACGAAGTCGTCGGCGTGGCACGGGGGTTCGTGCGCTCCGGCATCCGGCCCGGGGACCGGGTGGCCATCATGTCGCGCACCCGCTACGAGTGGACGGTCTTCGGCTACGCCCTGTGGTCGGTGGGCGCCGAGATCGTGCCGGTCTACCCGACGTCGTCGCACGACCAGGTCGCGTGGATCCTCCAGGACGCGCACTGCGTCGGCGTGGTGGTCGAGGACGAGCAGGGGGTCATGACCGTCGGCTCCGCGTGTGCGGCGCTGCCCTTCCTGCGCCACGTCTGGCAGTTCGACGCCGGAGCACTCGACCAGCTCGTGGAGCGCGGACGGGCGATCCCCCTGACGGCCGTCGACTCGCTGCGCAGAATCGTGCTGCCCGACTCCACCGCGGTCGTCGCCTACACCTCCGGCACGACCGGACCGCCCAAGGGCTGCGCCCTCACCCACCGCAGCCTCGCCAGTCCCTGCGACACCGTCCTCGAAGGCTGGGGACACACCGCGGCACCCCCGGGGGAGCAGCCTGCCGTCCTCGCGTTCCTGCCCTTCTCGCACGCGTACGGACTGATGGTCCAGGGCGTCTGCCTGCGCGGCGGCCTCCTGATGGGACACGAGCCCGACCTGCGGGAGGAGGCACTGTCCGAGGCCATGCTCTCCTTCCGGCCGACGTATCTGTACGCCGTCCCGTTCGTCTTCGAGAAGATCTACAAGAACTTCCTCCGCGCGTCCCAACGGGCGGGTCGCGGGGCGCTGTTCGAGCGGGCCGCACGGACGGCGCAGGACTTCGCGCTGGCCGAGGAACGGCTGCGGCTGGGCACCGGTCCCGGTCCCGCCCTCGATCTGAAGCTCCAGCACTCGCTCTACGAGAGGACGGTCTACCGGCGGCTGCGCGGCGCGCTCGGTGGCCGGGTGTGCGGCGCGGTGTCGGGCGGCTCGCCGCTCAACCGTGAACTCGCCCTGTTCTTCGCCGGAATCGGCATCCTCGTGCACGACGGGTACGGGCTCACCGAGACCAGCGGCGGGATCACCGCCCAGCCGGTCGGGCGGGAGAAGTTCGGCACGGTCGGGCGCTCGCATCCGGGCACCCAGATCCGGGTGGACGACGACGGCGAGATCCTGGTGTGGGGGCCCTCCGTGTTCCAGGGTTACGTCAACAACGCCGAGGCGACACGGGCGGCGTTCCGGAGCGGCTGGCTGGCGACCGGGGACGTGGGCCGCATCGACAGCGAGGGCTATCTGACCATCACCGGTCGCAAGAAGGACATCATCATCACGAGCGGGGGGAAGAGCGTGGCTCCCGCGGCCCTGGAGGAGCGGCTGCGCGCCCACCCGCTGATCCACCAGGCCGCCGTCGTGGGCGACAACCGGCCCTGCGTGGGGGCCCTCATCACGCTGGACCCGGAGTTCGTGACGCACTGGCGCGCGTCCCGGGCCGGCAGGGACACAGCGGCCCGGGACGCGCGGGAGGAGAACGAACTGCGCGAGGAGGTCAGACGCGCGGTCGCCGGGGCCAACAGCACGGTGTCCCGCGCCGAGGCCATCCGGGTCTTCCGTGTCCTGGCCGAGCCGTTCGACCTGGCCAACGGACTGCTGACGCCCTCGCTCAAGCTCCGTCGGGACGCGATCGCCCAGCGGTACGCGGCCGAGATCGAGGCGATGTATCAGACGTCGTCGCGGATCCCGCGGGAGTTCGCGCTCACCGAGCCGTCGATCTGGGAGGAGTCGGACGACGTCTTCCGGTGAAAGGGGCGGGCCGTGGGGCGACCCGGGGTGTAGGTGCCTCCCAGGAGGGACCTCAGTGGCGTGACACGGCTCCTGGTCGCCGGCTGGTGCGTGCTGTTCATGCGTCCACTGTGCGCCGGGGCCCGTGGCACAACCAGATCCCTCCTGTGCGGAGGACCACCGGTCCTGGTACCGACTGCACCACCCTGACCGGGAATAGACCCGCCGTCCCTCCGCCAGGACCCGCCGACGGGACGCGCGGACAGACCCGGGCAGGCGCCCCGTACCGTACGACACCCGTGCCCGTCGGCGTCAACCGCCGGTGCCGGTGCGCACCGCCGCGGGCCGGTCGGCGGTCGGCCGGGAGGCGACCCAGGCGAGCAGGGCCACCGAGCCGACGGCGGCGAACGCGCACCAGGTGGAGACGAACTCCAGCTCCCACAAGGCCCAGCAGATCACCGCGCCCCCTCCCATGAGCACGCCGATCAACAGCAGGCCGCGGTCACCGGAGAGCAACAGCGCGCCCACCGTGGCGAACAGATAGCCCGCGATGACGAGTTCGGGCCGACCCAGCCGGACGGCGTACCCCATGGTGTGGCCGCGGATCTCGGCCGTCACGGGATGGGCGACGAGAGCGTACGCGAGCGCGGCCGCGGTCGCGACGCCGGAGGCGAGCGGAAGGAGGAGGCGGCGCCGGGCACGGGGCTGTGCCGCGCACACCACGCCGACCGGCACGTACAGCGCCAGCAGGGGCAGGGCGATCACGGCCCAGGCGACGGTGGCCGGACCCGTCCCACCGCCCGCGTCCCAGACCCGGGACTCGACGATCTGGTGCGCTCCGAGCAGCAACGGCAGCGCGGCGAGCGGAAGATCCGCCCTCCTGCGCACCCGGGCCACGCAGGCCGCCCCGACCGCGGCGATCCCGGCACCGGCCACCAGATCGGCCGTCGCACTCCAGCACATCGCCAACATCTCCGAGTCCGCCGTCGCATGATCCCGTCCGGGGCCCACGCTAACCCGGCTCCCTCCTGGCATGCTGCCTCCATGCCGACACCCACGCAGCCGAGTCCGCCCGTCGCCGAGGACGGGTCGGCCCCGCCGGTCGACGGTCTGCGCGTACGGGCGCGTCGGATCTCCCAGGAGGTGCGCGGCGCCGGGCGCGTCCTCGACGACGTGTCGTTCGACGTGGCACCGGGGCGGCTGACCGTGATCGCCGGAAGCAGTGGCGCGGGCAAGACGATTCTGCTCCAGACGCTGGCGGGGCTGCTTCCGCCCACCGTGGGCGAGGTGCTGCACGACGGTGCCCGGCCCGGGCCGCCCGGACCGGACTTCGGCTTCGTGCCGCAGGAGGACATCGTCCACCGCGAGCTGCCACTGCGCCGCACGCTCGGGTACGCGGCAGGGCTGCGGATGCCCCCGGGCACCTCGGCCGGGACCGTCGCCGCGAACGTGGACCGGGTCCTGGAGACGCTGGGGCTGACCCACCGGGCGGCGACGCCGGTACGCGCGCTGAGCGGCGGTGAGCGCAAACGGGCCTCCATCGCCGTCGAGTTGCTCACCCGGCCGCGAGTCCTCTTCCTCGACGAACCGACCTCGGGACTCGACCCGGTCACCGGGGCGGCGCTGCTGCGGACCCTGCGCGCGCTGGCCGAGGACGGCACCACCGTCGTGCTGACCACGCACGTCCTCGCCGACCTGCTCCGCTGCGACCAGGTCGTGTTCCTCGCGCCGGGCGGACAGGTCGCGTACGCCGGTGAACCGGCCGCCCTGCGCGAGGCGTTCGGGGCCGGCACGGTCGAGGAGGTGTACGAGGCGGTGGCCGACGGCGTGCGCGTGGAGGACGCCGCCCCGGAGGAGACCCCGCGAACCGAGCCGCCCTCGACTCCCCTACGCAGCGCGCGCGTCGGGGCCCTGCGGCAGTGGGCGCTGCTGACCCGGAGGGGAACGGCGCTGCTGCTGCACAGCAGGCTGTCGGTCGCCGTCCTCGCCGGTTCGCCGGTGATGATCGTCGCGATGTTCGCGGTGCTGTTCCGGGCCGGTGCCTTCGATCCGGTGTCGCCCGATCCGGGTTCGACCGCCATGATCATGTTCTGGATCGCGTTCGGTGCCTTCTTCTTCGGGCTGACCTACGGGCTGCTCCAGATCTGTACCGAACTGCCGGTGCTGCGGCGGGAATGGCTGGCCGGGCTGCGGATCGGCCCGTACATCGCCTCGAAGCTGACCACCATGCTGCCCGTGCTGGCGGTCGCGGACGCACTGCTGCTGGTCGTGCTGCGCGCCCTGGACCGGCTGCCTCCGGCGGGCTGGGACACGTACGGCTCGCTGTTCGTGACGAGTGTGCTGGCCTCGGCCGCCGCGTTGGCGCTCGGGCTCCTCGCCTCGGCGGCGGTGTCGGAGCCGGGCCAGGCGACGCTCATGCTGCCCCTCCTGTGCTTTCCGCAGGTGCTGTTCTCGGGGGCCTTCGTGCCGGTCCCCCGGATGACCGGTGCCGGGCAGGCCGTCAGCTGGGCGATGACGAACCGGTGGGCGTTCGAGGCGCTGGGTAGTGGCGTGGGGCTGGAGCGGCTCTGGCGCACCGCCGACTCCCCGCTCGGTCCTCCGCTGCTCGCCTCCTACGGCGACTCGTTCGGCCACCCGGCGACCCGCGGCTGGCTCGTGCTGGCCGGCTTCGCGCTGCTGTTCACGACCCTCACCTGGGTCGTCCTGGTCCGCCGATGCCGCGAGGGAGCCGTCCGCGGCCGGGACGGCCGGTGACCGCGGCCGGGCGCGGACACCCGACCACCCGCGCCACCCGCCGCGTCCACGAACGGGCCCGGTACGAGGCGGAGTTGCTCCCTCCTCGCACCGGTCCCCGGCCCGACGGAACGACCTCCGGAATCAGCACCCCACCCGCGCCGCCAGGCCCGTGATCCCCGGCACGCGGTCGCGGTAGGTCTCCGTGACGAACGTCAGGAAGGTCGCGATGTCGGCGGGCTGGGACGACACCCCGACCGAGACGCGGACGGCTCCCGCGGAGGGGAGTCGAAGGAGATCCAGGTACTCCTCCAGGGAACGGGGCCGCCCGCGTGCCGCCGAGTGGAGCCGGCGCAGCGGCAGGGCGAACGCCGCCTCGCCGGCCCCCGGGTTGCAGAAGCAGCCGGTACGCAGGGAGATGCCCCGTGCCGCGCTGTCCCGGGTGACGACACGCTCGTCGACGACGGTGCCGTCCGCGGCGAGCAGGTTCAGCGCGACCGTGCCTCCGCGGCCCGTACCGGCGGTGTCGTCCGGGCCGTACACCCGGACCATCGGGGATCCGTCGCTGTGCCGCAACGCGCGCAGCCCGGAGAGGAGTTGGCCGGTCAGGGCGGTGACGTGGGCGTGCACCCGGTCCACTCCGACGTCCGCGATCCAGCGCAGTCCCGCCGTCACGTCGGGCACCGAGAGGAAGTTGACCGTGCCGTCCTCGAAGGCCGCCTCGTCGTCCGCGAGGACGTGCCACTGCGCCTGGGCGCTGACCGCGTAGATGGTGCCGCCCGAGAACCAGGGCCGGCGGAGCCGGGAGAGGGCCTCGCGGCGCGCTATCAGGCTGCCGATCCCTGTCGGGTGCCCGAACACCTTGTACCAGCTGACCACGGTGAAGTCCGGGTGGTGCAGGGAGAGGTCGAGTCGGTTGGCGGGTACGAAGGCGGCCGCGTCGAGCAGAACGTCGTACCCCTGGTCCCGCGCGCGCTCGATCCAGTCCAGGGAGTGCTGGACGCCGGTGAAGTTGCTCTGGGCCGGGTAGGCCAGCAGTCCCCGTCGGGCGGTGTCGCCGCTCGTAGCGCGGCGGAGACCGAGGCGCCGGCGTAACAGGCCGCTCCCGGTCCGCGCCAGGACCCCGGGGCCCGGTGCGGCCAGGGCGGCGCGCAGCCGTTCCTGGTCCATCTGGAGGCCGCTTCCGCTCACCGGCACGTAGGCCGTGGTGGCGCCGCGCGCCCGCGCGTACTCGCGCAGTCCGTTGACGGAGTTGTGGTTGTCGAGCGACATGACCAGGCGGCTGCCGCGGGTGAACGGGTACGCCTCGCCGACCAGGCGCAGGGCGCCCGTCGCGTTGGGGGTGAAGATCACCGCGTACTCGGCGGGGTCGGCGTCGAAGTGGCGCAGGACGGCCCGGCGCGCCTCCGAGAGCAGGAGGCCCGAGGCGCGGGAGGCCGGGCTCTCGGAGTGCGGGTTGCCGAACAGCCCGCCGGTGATCCGCTCCGCGCTGCCGGTGACCAGGGAGCGCGGCGGCAGCCCGGCGCCCGTGTGGTCGAGGTAGGTGTGGCCGCCCTCGTCGAGGTAGCCGAACTCACGCGCGCGCAGTTCCGCGAAGCTCGCGGACCCGTGCGCCGTACCCGGTATGGAGCCTTCCGCGTGTGCCTTCTCCATCGCTGTCCCCCTCCGCCCGGCCGGACCGGCGCGCAGGCGCCACCGACCGGCACTTCATGAAGTTTCAACAAAGCTCTGCGTACGGTCCGGTCTGTCCCTGTGCCGGGCCGGCGATCGGTGGTTGGGTGGGCCCCGGCCATGCCATCCAACACGCAGGAGAGCCCCGCAGCCATGAGCAACCCCTACACCTACGAGTACAAGGTCGTCACCTTCCGTGAGTCGCTGATCGGCGACGCGCTGGACAGCGGCAAGCTGGAGAAGGTCCTGAACAAGCACGCCGAGGACGGCTGGGCGCTCAAGGCGATCACCTCCGCCGACGTCAAGGGGCGCATAGGCCCCGGCGCCGTGGAGGGCCTGCTGCTCACCCTGGAGCGGCCGCGCGGCTGACGCCCGCGTCGTGCGCGGAGCGCCGAGCCGGGGGATGCTGGAGCCGATGGGACAGCGGATCCGCAGGTGCTACTGAGCCGTCGGAGGCCTTCCGGCACGGAGGGCCTCCGACGGCTGGGCCGACGTCCGGGGCCCGAAGAGGGCCCGGCACCCCCCGCGACCGCTGCCGGCCAGACGTCAGGACGGTCACTCGATGCAGAGCGATGGAACACTCACCCCCGATGTCGTCACCAGCAGATCGGTGTCCGGAGCGCCGTGCTGGGTCAGCCTGACCACACGCGAGCTGAAGGAAGCCCAGGACTTCTACACGGCGGTCCTCGGCTGGCACTGGTCCTCGGCCACCAGGATGGGTGACGGGTACCGGGTCGCCCGGGCGAACGGCATCCCCGTCGCCGGTGTCTCGGAGGTCGACTTCGTGGCGCGGACGGCGGTCGCCTGGATCCCGTACTTCGCCGTGGCCTCCGCGGACGAGACGGTGGCGCGCAGCCAGGAGCGCGGTGGCACCACCGCGGTGGGCCCGATCTCGCTGCCGCCGGGCCGGGCAGCCTTGCTGGCGGACCGCGACGGCGCGGTCTTCGGCATCTGGGAGGGCCAGCTCGTGACCGGCTGGGAGCGCTGGCGGGAGGCGGCACCGTCGTACGTACGCCTGCACACCCGGGACGCCTTCGACGCGGCGATCTTCTACGGGGAGGTCCTGCGGTGGGCGTCCGCGGCCCCCGGCGGCTGCGAGGTGCACTACGAGGGCAACGAGGTCGTCCTGCGCAGCGGCGACGACGTGGTGGCCCGGATCTACTCCGGGGCGGTCGAGTCGGCGCCCGACCCCACGGTCCGGCCGCACTGGCAGGTCCACTTCGCGGTGGACGACGTGGACGCCTGCGCCCGCGCGGCCCGGGCCCACGGAGGCACCGCCCACCAGCAGGGGATCGGCTCGATGGAGGCGATCCTCACCGACCCGGACGGAGCGCGCTTCACCGTGACCTCCCGGGACCGGGCCGCCGGATGACCCCGCCGGACGACGACGCCATCTGACGGGACAGGCCGCCTCCTCGCCGGGAGCCGGCCGCCTCCCGACGATCCACACCCGCCACGACGCGACGGATTACTCCGTTCGGGCTCCAATGGAAGGTGACGGGATACCACCGGCACGACAGGCGCCGCCGACCCCCGCGGTTTCGCGGCGGCCCGATGGAGGTCCGCGATGCCCACTGCTCTCCGGCTCCTGCCCGCCCTCTCCCCCGAGCACCGCGAACGGCTCATGGGGGTGGCACGCGAGGTCTCCTTCCCCGCCGACGGGCCGATCTTCGAGGCGGGCGGCACCGCCGACCGCTTCTGGGTGGTCCGTTCCGGGACGGTGTCCCTGTACCAGCGGGTCATCGCCGAACGCCGCATCACCGTCGCGCAGCTCGGCCCCGGTGACCTGTTGGGCTGGTCCTGGCTGTTCCGTCCGCACACCTGGGACTTCGGCGCGGAGGCGTTCAGCCCGGTCCGCGCCTACGAGTTCGACGCCGGCCAGGTGAGGGCCCTGTGCGACCGGGACCCGACGCTGGAGCTGTCGCTGACCCGGACCATCGGCGCCATCCTGGCGAACCGCCTGGAGACCACCCGGGCGGCCCTCATCGAGCACTACGCGCGCCACGGGGGCAGCAACTAGCACCAGGTCCCCGTGGAGTGCCGCGGCGCGGGCCGGTCCGATCGAGACCCTTCGGGGGCCTGTCGGCCGGCCCGGCACGGGAGCACCTGCCCGGCCTCCACGCGACGGACCGGCCGGCCTGGGATAGGAAGTCCGTATGGACGACACTCTCGACTCCGCGGCCTCACCCGACTCCTTCGAGCTGCTGCCCGGCGCGGTCCACTCCCCCGTGATCCTGCACATCCCGCACTCCTCCCGGGAGATCCCGACGCCCGTCCGCGCCGGCATCGTCCTCGGCGACGCGGCGCTGGAGGGCGAACTCGACCACATCACGGACGCGTACACGGACGAGCTGGCGACGGCCGTGGCCGAGGGGGCGGGGCTCACCCCGTGGCGGTTCGTCAACCGGCTCTCCCGGCTCGTGGTCGACCCCGAACGGTTCCCGGACGACCGGGAGGAGATGCTGGCGGCCGGGATGGGCGCCGTCTACACCCGGACCACGCACCGGGCGCCGCTGCGGCCCGCCGACACCGATCCAGAGCCTCTGGTCGACCGCTACTTCCACCCGTACGCGCGGGCGATGACCGACGCGGTCGCCGGCCGTCTCGCCGCCACCGGGCGGGCCGTGGTCGTCGACATCCACTCCTATCCGACGGCCCGGCTGCCCTACGAGCTGCACGGCGACGGGCCGCGGCCCGCGGTCTGCCTGGGGACCGACTCCTTCCACACACCGCCCGAGCTGGTCGCGCTCGCGGAGAAGGCGTTCGCGGGCCTCGGCGGGGTCGGGATCGACAGCCCCTTCTCGGGCGCCTACGTGCCGCTGCGGTACTACGAGCGGGAACCGGCGGTCACGGCGCTGATGGTGGAGATCCGCAGGGACACGTACATGACCGAACCGGGCGGCCGGCTGCGCCCGGGGTTCGCGCGGCTGGTCGCGGCGCTGACCACGCTCGTCGACACCGCGGGCGGCTAGCCCCCACGGCCGGTCGCCCCTAGGGTCCGGGTCAGCGAACGCTCAGCCGGGGGTTCGCCCCGCCGTGGGGCCAGGGAGGGCACGAGATCATGCCGGTCGTCGACGCGTGGATGCAGCACCCCACTCTCCGTCACTCCAACCACGAGATGTTCGCGTCGCTGCGGCGCTGGACCGGCATGGAGGTGCTGGAGAAGGAGCTGCCGATCGAGGTCACCCTGGCCGCGCTGGCGGAGGCCGACGTCGACATCGCCCTGTCCTCGGCCTGGTACGGGCCACAGGGCGCCCTGACCGACAACGACGAGCTCGCCGCCTTCGTCGCCCGGTCCGGCGGACGGCTGCGCGGAGTGGCGGGCGTCGACCTCACCCGGCCCGTCGCCGCCGTGCGGGAGCTGCGCCGGGCCGTGGAGGAACTCGGATTCGTGGCCCTGCGGATCGTTCCCTGGCTCTGGCAACTGCCGCCCACCGACCGGCTGTACTACCCGCTGTACGCCGCCTGCGTCGAACTCGGTGTCCCCTTCTGCACCCAGGTCGGGCACACCGGCCCCCTGCGCCCCTCCGAGACCGGCCGACCCATCCCGTACGTCGACCAGGTCGCCCTGGACTTCCCCGAACTGACCATCGTCTGCGGGCACATCGGCTACCCCTGGACCACGGAGATGATCGCGGTCGCCGACAAGCACCCGGGCGTGTACATCGACACCAGCGCCTACACCACCCGCCGCTATCCCCCGGAACTGATCGCCTACCTGCGCGGCCGGGGCCGCCGGAAGGTCCTCTTCGGCTCCAACTACCCCATGATCACGCCGAGTCGGGCGCTGGAGCACCTCGCCGAGCTGGACCTGGACGAGGAGACCACCGGGCTGTTCCTGTCGGGCAACGCCCGGCGCGTCTTCCGCCTCGGCGATCATTCGTAGATGCTGGAGCCGCAACAGCGTTCGATCATGAGGTGAAGGCGGCCCAGTCATGGCTCTGCAGATCAGCGCCACCAACCCGGAGCATCCCGCGCTCCTGCTCGAACTGCCGTGGCAGCTGCCGCTGGAGGAGTGGCCCGAACACCATCTGGTACCGCTGCCGCGCGGCATCTCCCGGCACGTGGTGCGCTACGCGCGAGCCGGCGACGAGGTGGTGGCCGTCAAGGAGCTCGCCGAGCGGCCCGCGGTGCGCGAGTACGAACTGCTCCTCGGGCTGGACCGGTTGAGGATCCCCGCCGTCGACCCGCTCGCCGTGGTCACCGGGCGTACGGACGCGGCCGGCGAGCCGCTGGAGTCCGTGCTGATCACCCGACACCTGGGCGGCTCGCTGCCGTACCGGTCGATGTTCGAGACGACCATGCGGCCCGCCACCATGCACCGGCTGATGGACGCGCTGGCCGTCCTGCTGGTGCGGCTGCACCTGGCCGGGTTCGCCTGGGGCGACTGCTCGCTGTCGAACACCCTCTTCCGGCGCGACGCGGGCGCCTACGCCGCCTATCTCGTGGACGCCGAGACCGGTGACCTGCACCCCCAGCTCAGCACCGGACAGCGGGAGTACGACCTCGATCTCGCCCGGGTGAACATCAGCGGGGAACTGCTCGACCTGGAGGCGGCCGGCGCGCTGCACCCCTCGGTGGACCCGATCGAGTTCGGCACGGAGATCTGCGCGCGCTACCGGGGCCTGTGGGAGGAACTGACCCGCACCTCCGTCTACCCGGCCGGCAAGTACCACTACATCGACCGCCGTATCCGCCGGCTGAACGATCTCGGGTTCGATGTCGCCGAGATGCAGATCGCGCACTCCTCGGGCGGCGACACGGTCACCTTCGTGCCCAAGGTCGTCGACGCCGGCCATCACCAGCGTCAGCTGCTGCGGCTGACCGGCCTCGACACCGAGGAGAACCAGGCACGGCGGCTGCTGAACGACCTGGAGAGCTGGATGGCCACCCAGGACGACTACGCGCCCGCCGGTCCGCCGACGGGCTCCGGTCACCGCCCGGGCGGTGGCAGCCCCGGAGCCGCCCGGCCGGAGGTCCTCGCGCACCGCTGGGTCCGGGACGTGTTCCGGCCGACGGTCCGGGCGGTGCCGCCGGAGCTGCGGGGCTCGATGGACCCGGCCGAGCTGTACCACGAGATCCTCGAACACCGCTGGTTCCTGTCCGAGCGCGCCGAGCACGACATCGGCCTGGACACGGCCGTCGAGGACTACGTCGGCACCATCCTCCCGAAGGCCCGGGAACCCCTGTCGCCCCAGGTGGACGACCCCGAGCCGCCCCTCGCCCAGCCGGTTCCTGAGCAAAGGTGACCGATCGTACATACGATTGGGGCTGTGTCCGCCCGGCTGCCTCGCGGCGTCCGTCGGACCGCGACGCAACTGACCTCTCGGGGTGGGAGACCAATGACCCAGGCCGCCAGTCCAGCGCGGACCGTCATTCTGACCGTCGATGACGATCCCGGGGTGTCGCGCGCCGTCGCCCGTGACCTCAGGCGGCGCTACGGCGAGGACCACCGCATCGTGCGGGCCGAGTCCGGGGACGCCGCCCTCGACGCCCTGCGCGAGCTGAAGCTCCGCGGTGACCAGGTGGCGGTGATCCTCGCCGACTACCGGATGCCGCAGATGGACGGCATCGAGTTCCTCGAACAGGCGATCGACGTCTTTCCGGGTGCCCGTCGTGTGCTGCTGACCGCGTACGCGGACACGAACGCGGCGATCGACGCGATCAACGTGATCGACCTCGACCACTACCTGCTCAAGCCCTGGGACCCGCCGGAGGAGAAGCTCTATCCGGTGGTCGACGACCTCCTGGACGCCTGGCGGGTCAGCGACTACAAGCCCGTGGGGGCCTGCAAGGTCGTCGGGCACCGCTGGTCGGCCCGCTCCTCGGGCGTACGGGAGTTCCTGGCCCGCAACCAGGTGCCGTACCGCTGGTACTCCTCCGACACCCCGGAGGGCGAGCGCCTGCTGAAGGCCGCCGGGCAGGACGGGCAGCGGCTGCCCCTGGTGATCACCCCGGACGGCACGCCGCTCGTCGAACCGGACGACCACGACATCGCGGCGCACGTCGGACTGGCCACGACACCCACCTCGGAGTTCTACGACCTCGTCGTGATCGGCGGCGGTCCGGCCGGTCTCGGCTCCGCCGTGTACGGGGCGTCCGAGGGCCTGCGGACCGTGCTGGTGGAGCGGTCCGCGACCGGCGGGCAGGCGGGCCAGAGCTCGCGGATCGAGAACTACCTCGGCTTCCCCGACGGCGTCTCCGGAGCGCAGCTCACCGACCGGGCGCGGCGGCAGGCGGCCAAGTTCGGCGCCGAGATCCTCACCGCGCGCGAGGTGACCGGGCTGGAGGTGACCGGCGCGTCGCGGACCATCCGCTTCTCCGACGGCTCCTCGATCTCCGCGCACGCGGTGATCCTCGCGACCGGCGTGTCGTACCGGCAGTTGGACGCGCCCGGACTGGACGACCTGACGGGCTGCGGAGTGTTCTACGGCTCGGCGCTCACCGAGGCGGCGGCCTGCCAGGGCCACGACGTGTACATCGTGGGCGGCGCGAACTCCGCCGGGCAGGCCGCGATGTATCTGGCGCGCGGCGCGAAGTCCGTGACCATCCTGGTGCGCGGCTCGTCGCTGGCCGCGTCGATGTCGCACTACCTGATCGAGCAGATCGAGAGCGCGCCCAACATCACGGTCCGCCCCGGCACGGTCGTCGAGTCCGCGCACGGCGGCGACCACCTGGAGCAGCTGACGCTGCGCGACGTGGAGAGCGGCCACACCGAACTCGTCGACGCACAGTGGCTGTTCGTGTTCATCGGCGCCGCACCGCTCACCGGCTGGCTGGACGGCACGGTGCTGCGGGACGGCCGCGGATTCATCATGGCCGGGCCGGACATGACGCCCGACGGCCAGCCGCCGCGCGGCTGGGAGCTGGACCGGCCGCCGTACCACCTGGAGACCAACGTGCCCGGCGTGTTCGTGGCCGGCGACGCCCGTGCCGAGTCGGCGAAGCGGGTCGCGTCCGCGGTCGGAGAGGGAGCCATGGCCGTCATGCTCGTCCACCGTTACCTGGAGCAGTCGTGAGCGGGCAGCAGACGCCGTGCGACGTCGCGGAACTCGGCACGCTCTTCCTGTTCGAGAAGCTCGACGACGACCAGCTCGACCGGCTGTGCCGGGAGGGCCGCGTCGAGCTGTTCGAACCCGGACCGGTCTACGCCGAGGGCGACCCGGCCACCTGCTTCTACGTGCTGCTCGAAGGCACCGTGGTGATGTCCCGGCGGGTCGGCGGCGACGACGTGGAGATCAGCCGGACCTCGCAGCGCGGGGTGTACGCCGGGGCGATGCAGGCCTATCTGAACGGCCGGAACGAGGAGGTGTACAAGGGGTCCGTGCGGGTCACCGAGCCCTCCCGCTTCTTCGTGCTGCCGGCGGAGAAGTTCGCCGCCATCCTGCGGGACTGGTTCCCGATGGCCGTGCACCTGCTGGAGGGCATGTTCTTCGGCAGCCAGAACACCCAGCGCACCATCGGGCAGCGTGAGCGGCTCCTGGCGCTCGGCTCGCTGTCCGCGGGTCTGACGCACGAGCTGAACAACCCGGCCGCCGCGGCGGTGCGGGCCACCTCGGCGCTGCGTGACCGGGTGGCGCACATGCGGCAGAAGCTCGGCGTCATCGCGTCGGGTCCCTACGCGCGCGACACGCTGGAGACGCTCGTCGAGATCCAGGAGCGGACCGCGGAACAGGTCGCCAAGGCCACGCCGCTGACCCCGATGGAGGCGTCCGACCGGGAGGACGCGCTCTCCGACTGGCTCGACGACCACGACATCGCGGGCGGCTGGCAGCTGGCGCCGACGTTCGTGCAGGCGGGGCTCGACACCGACTGGCTGGACCAGGTCGCGGCGGCGGTGGACGGGCCGACCCTCGAAGGCGCGGTCCGCTGGCTGAACTACACGGTCGAGACCGAACTGCTCATGAACGAGATCGAGGACTCGACCACCCGTATCTCGCACCTGGTGGACGCGGCCAAGCAGTACTCGCAGATGGACCGCGCGCCCTACCAGGTCGCCGACGTGCACGAACTGCTCGACAGCACCCTGATGATGCTCGCCGGCAAGATGGGCTCCGGCATCAAGGTCGCCAAGGAGTACGACCGGTCGCTGCCTCGGATCCCCGCCTATCCCGGCGAGTTGAACCAGGTGTGGACGAACCTCATCGACAACGCCGTCTCGGCGATGGACGGCGAGGGGAAGCTGACGGTGCGCACCGCGCTCGACGGCGACAATGTGCTCGTCGAGTTCCACGACACCGGCTCCGGGGTGCCCGACGAGATCCGTGACCGCATCTTCGACCCGTTCTTCACGACCAAACCGGTGGGTGAGGGCACCGGCCTCGGCCTGGACATCTCCTGGCGGATCGTCGCCAACAAGCACCACGGCAGCCTGGCGGTCCAGTCCGTGCCCGGGGACACCCGCTTCCAGGTCCGCCTCCCCCTGACCGGTTCGGACACCCCTGACACCCCTGAGGAGTCGACATGACCACGCCGAACGGAATCGATCCCTCCGTCCCGCCGAGCGGCACCGGCTGCACCGAGTGCGACGCCTCCGGCGGCTGGTGGTTCCATCTGCGGCGGTGTGCCCAGTGCGGTCACGTCGGCTGCTGCGACGACTCCCCGTCCAAGCACGCCACCTCGCACGCGCAGAGCACCGGGCACCCGGTCATCCAGAGCTTCGAGCCCGGCGAGAACTGGTTCTGGGACTACGACACCTCGGAGCTGTACGACTCCGGTCCCGAACTGGCTCCGCCGGCGAGCCACCCGCTGGACCAGCCCACTCCGGGACCGGCGGGACGTGTCCCGGCGAACTGGGCCGAGACCCTGCGCTGAGTCCCGCCTCCCGGTTCACCCGTCCGGATGCGCGGCGCGGCGTGGAGGACCATCCTGGAGGTATGTCCGGACGGGCTCCTTTGGTCGTGCATCCGGCCCTGAACACCAGTGGCCGTCAGGTGACCGCGCGTGGCGAGAACCTCGGCGTGGCGTTCTCCGACGAGGATCTGCTGGAGTTCCTCAGCCGGGCCGGACTGCCGGACGCCGAGGATCTGCTGGACGATCCGGCCTGGGTCAAGTGGCGTGGCGGTCAGGCGCACTTCTACGGAGCCGGATAGCGAGGGGACCCCGACCGGGGCGCCAGCACGGCGAGGGTGCCGTTGGCCTGGCGGAGCGCCAGTTCCAGGGGCAGGGCGGGGTGCAGGGCGCCCGTTCCGTCCGGCGGAATGACCCACTCCAGCGGCCCGGCCGACCGGTAGGGCGGCGGTACGGCCACCCAGGACCCCCTGCCGAGGTGGCGCAGGCCCGCACCCACCCATCTGCTGGCCGGGTCGGGCGGCAGGAAGAACCCCACACGGTGGGCCGCGGCGTCGAGCAGGGTGGGGCCCGGGGGCATGGCCGGATCGCACCAGAGGATGTCGAGGGCGACCAGGCCGAGCGGCTCGGGGACGCTGAGCACGTCCCAGTAGCGCCCCGCCTCCAGGAGCACGCCGCCGCTCCCCCGGTCCCACTCGCGTTTGCACACCTTCGGGTCGGTCGCGGCGGCGGCGAGCCACTCCACGCTCTGGGTCCACGTCGCGTTCGTCATGGCTCACCCCGGGGTCGTCCGCTCCGTCCTGCGGACGCGGAGTCGGGCACGGGCCGGGAGCCCGCGGTCGTGCCTCAGGCCCTCGGCATATGCATGGTGGTGGACTTCGTCCTGTGGCGGAAGGGGTGGCGCGGCATGGCGTTCCGCTGTGGCCGGTTCACGCCGGGTACGACGGTGCGCGCAGCGAGTGCAGGGACCGGGCGTGCAGCGGGGTCGTGTGCCAGCGCGCGGTGAACGTGCGGTCGGTGAGCGAGCAGGTCACGGTGAGGCGGTGCGGGGTCTCCACGAACAGCACGTCGACGCTCAGGGTGTCCGGGCCGGTCCAGCCGCCGCTGACCGCCGTGGGCGCCGGTCCCTCGTCGAGGGTCCAGCCCGTTCCGAGCCGCAGGTCGAGCCGCGTGTCGCCCTCCACCAGCGTGACGCGCCGGCCCTGGTCGCCGTCGGTCACGAGCACCTGCGTGAGGGTCGGCACCGTGTCGCAGTGTCCGCCCGCCGGGGTGAAGGCGGCATCCGTCCAGGCCTCTGCCCGACCGGCCGGTTCGGGGGCCGCGTCGACGGGCGGGAGGGCGAGCCGGGCGAGGCGCCGCCGCAGTACCTCGTCGGCTTCGCCGTGGGCCCCGGCCTGCAGCGGCGACGTTCCGAAGGCGGGCAGCAGATGCCGCCACATCAGGTTGAGCAGCTCCTGCATCTGCTCGGTCGCCGCGGTCGTGGCGATCACCGCGTCGTGCTCGGGCAGCACGACGCAGAACTGCCCGTACGCGCCGTCGCCCCGGTAGCCGTGCCGCGACCGCCAGAACTGGAGCCCGTACCCCTGCTGCCAGTCCGAGCGGGCGCCCTCGGAGCTGCCGTCCGCGTTGGTGACGTGCGCGCGGGTCGCCTCGGCGATCCACGAGGCCGGCAGGATCCGCCGACCCTCCCAGACGCCCCGGCCGAGGTACAGCTGCCCGAGCCGGGCGATCGCGTCGGTCGCGGCGTGCATCCCGCTGAAGCCGATCTCCCGGCCCGCCCTGTTCCGCGTCCAGGCCGTCTCGCCGATGCCCAGCGGGTCGAACAACCGCGTCCGCAGATAGCCGGTCAGCGACTGGCCGGTCACCTTCTGGACGATGCTCGCGAGCGCGTAGGTGGCGGACTGGTTGTAGGCGAACACCGTCCCCGGTTCGCGGTCCGGCGGGATCAGCAGGAAGCCCCGGACGGTCTCCTTCGGGTCGAGTACGACCGCGTCGCCCCAGGTGTCGACGAGATGCCCGGAGGCCATGGCGGCGACGTGCCGGACGAGCAGGGCACGGCTGCGCGGATCGGTGATGTCCGCGTCGAACTCGGGGAAGTACGAGAGCACCGGCTCGTCGAGGTCCAACAGGCCCTCGGAGGCGGCGAGTCCGGCCGCCGTGGACGTGAAGCTCTTGCTGAGCGAGTAGAGCAGTTGAAGGCGCTCGGGCGTGTACGGGGCCCACCAGCCGGAGGCGACGAGGTGCCCGTGCCGCAGGATCATCAGGCTGTGCGGCTCGATGTCCGGGGCGGACTCGACGGCGTCGAGGAACGCGGCGATGCCGGAGGCGTCGACTCCCTGCTCGGCGGGCGTGCTGACAGGCAGGGGACGGGCACTCATACGGGCGGCCTCCGAACGGCTCGGGCGGTGGACGGCTGAGCGACACGGCGCCCACGCGGAGACACTGTGTGCAGCTGGCATCTTTCCGGGGCGCCTCTCCCGTGTCCATGGCCGGCGAGCTCGGGGGTGGCCGGAGCCTCGCCCGGGACGGCGCCGGACGGGGGTCCTGCGGTGACAGCGCCCGGTTCGGCGGGTGCGCGCCCCCGCCGGATTCCGGACTCGCCCGCGACGGCGAAGCCCTGCGCGAACTCCCGCAGGAACCGGGAGATCGCGCGGGGGACGGTCCGGGAACAGCGGCCTGAACTGTTCGTACGCGCAGGCGACTTCGGCGAAGCCGCGAAAAAACAGGCATCTTGACCCGCCCGCGTTGAACACTCTTCGTCACCTCTCGCGTACTTCCGGGAAAGGTGGGAGCCGGGTGAGCAGCGAGGGATGGCGATGGTGGTCACGGTGCACGACTCCGCGGGCGAGCTGGTCGCCGGGAGATACCAGCTGCTCGATGTCGTCCTGCGCGAGGAGGGCCGGACCTGCTGGCTCGGTCAGGACTCCGCCCTGCGTCGGCCGGTCGTCCTGACCTGGTCGCGCGTGGCGGCCCCGGCCCCGGTGCGCGGGGAGTCGACGGCAGGGGCCGACGAGGCGGACGCTCTACGCGGGGAGACCGGGGGTCGGGTCGCCGACCGCATCCTGCGGGCGGCCCGGGTTCTCGGGGCCGCCTGTCCCGGCCGGGTGGCCGCGGTCCTCGACGTGATCGAGGAGCCCGGCTCCGTGTGGACGGTCACGGAGCGGCCCCCGGGTGCCCCGCTGACGGAACTCCTCTCGGGCGGCCCCGTCGGGCACGTCCGGGCGGCCCGTATCGGACTCGGCGTCCTCGATGTCCTCGCCGCGGCCCACGGCGAGGGCGTAACGCACGGGGAGCTCGGTCCGGGACAGGTGTGGACGGACGAGTTCGGCACCGTCACGGTCACGGGCTTCGGTCAGACGGAGTCCGACGACGCGCCGCGCCTCACCGCTCCCGCGTACGCCTCTCCCGAACAGGCCCGCGGTGAGGGCGGCGCAGCGGCGGCCGACCTGTGGGCGCTGGGCGCGATGATGTACGCCATGTCCGAGGGGCGGCCCGCCGTCCGGGACCGCGGCCGGCTGGACGCCACGCTCCGGGCGGTGGACCGGCTGCCGATCAGGGCGCCGCTGCGCGCCGGTCCGCTCGCGCCGGCCGTCCAGGGCCTGCTGCGCTGGGACCCCGTGGAGCGCATTCCGGAAGCCGTCGTGCGCGAGGCCCTGACCCGCATCCTCCGGCAGGACCTCGAAGAGGCCGAAGCGCCCGGGCCGCCCAGCGCGTTCTTCGGTCCCGGCGGCTTCGTCCCGGACCGGGAGGGGGATGCGCGACCCGTGGGACGCGCACGGGGAGGGCGGCTCGCCGGCCGAAGCGTGCTGCTGGGCGGCGCGCTCGTCGCCACGGTCGCGGTCCTCGCGGTGCTCGCCGTGACGGGCGGGCTGCCGGGCGGGGACACGACCGGCGCGTCCGCCTCCCCGTCCACGCCCTCGCGGTCCGTCGGCGCGCTGCCGCCGGGCCCGGTCCCCACGGCCCCCGTCGCGCCCTCCGGCCGTACTCCCTCGGGCTCGCCGTCGCCGTCGCCGTCCGACGGCGCCGGCGGGAAGCTGCCGCCCGGCTTCGCCACCTACCGGGCGGCCCAGGGGTTCTCCGTGGCCCTTCCCCGGGAGTGGAAGCCCGTGCAGACCCAGACGTCGGGCGATCTCTCGTACCGGGTCACCTTCGGCGCGAGCGGCGATCCGCGCACCCTGGCCGTCACGTACAGCACGCAGCTCGGTCCGGACCCGGTCGCCGTGTGGAGCGACCTGGAGCCCGCCCTGCGCGCCGACACCCCCGGATACCGACGGGTGGGCGCCATCCGGGCCGTGAACTACCGCGGCAGGAAGGGCGCCGACATGGAGTGGTACTCGGGGTCGGGGGCCGAGCGGCTGCGCACGTTCGGCCGCGGGTTCCTCGTCGGCGACCACCGGGGCTTCTCGCTGCGCTGGACCACCCCCGCGGCCGACCGGGGCACGCCGACGGACCGGCGGGCCCTGGACGCCGTGCTCACGTCCTTCCGGCCCCCGGTGGGCTGAGACGCCGTCATCAGGGGTTCACGTCAATGTCCTTCCGGAATACGGAAGTCGGGTCTTCGCAGCGCCAGCCACAACGCGACCTCCTCGGCGATGGGCTGCCCGGTCTCCAGTTCGACGAAGCCGAACTGGCCGCCCTGGTTGCACTCCAGGAACCACCACACGCCGTCCGCGTCCTCGGCGAAGTCGAAGGCCGCGTAGGCGAGTCCGGTGAAGACGAGGTAGTCGTGGACCGCGCGGGCGATGCGCTCGGGCACCGCCGCCAGCGGCTCCCAGCCGTTCCCCGTCTCGCCGAACCGGCCGTCCACCTGACCGGGCTCTGCGGCCTTGCGGGCCGCGAACATCCGGTTGCCGATCGCGGTGAGCCGGATGTCGGCCCGCTTGGGGATGTAGGCCTGGAGCAGTGCGGGGCCGGCCGCCACGCCGGAGAAGTCCGTGTCCGGTCCGACGAGTGTGGTCGGCAGGGCCACCCGGGGTTCGCCGGGCGGCGGTCCCGACGCCGACTTCACCACGACGTCCCGGTACTCCTGGACGAACTGCTGGGCCACCCGTGGAGCGGTGGTGATGACCGTGGGCGGCACCGCGAATCCGCTGCTGTGCGCCACCCGCAGCTGCCAGGGCTTGTGCCGCGCCTGTTCGGCGCGGCGCGGGTGGTTCATCCAGCGGGTCGAGGCCGAGTAGAGCATGCCGAACAGGGCCTGCCGTGTCTCGGCGGTGAGCCACGCGGAGGGCTCGGCGGCGTGCGCCGCCGGCTCGCCCGGCCTGCGCACCCATACGGAGCGCAGGCCTCCCATGCTGAGCACATGGCCGTTGACCGACAGGTAGCCGTCGAAGTCACCGTGGGCGTAGTCGGCGGAGAGCACCGCCTTGCCGGGCAGGTCGGCAGGGTCGAGGCGCACCATGGGCACGCCTCGCTCATGCAGTTTGGCCACCACCATGTCGGCGGTGACGTCCTGATCGGCCGTGAGAATGAGAACCGTCATGCGCGCGTTTCCGTCAGTCGTCGAAGTGCGTCTGGGAACCGGCCGTCGACGTCGTGGTGCCGGTCGCCAGCAGCAGCGCGCGATCGGTGACGGCCGGGCGGCCGTCGGGCAGCACGTTCAGTTGCAGGGCCGTATCGAAGTGGTACGGGGGTATTGCGGCCGACTGCCCTGAGGGCAGGGCGTAGTTGAGAGTGAACGGTCGCACGAAAAATCCTCCCGCGGTCGCACGATGGTCGGCACCCACCCGTACGTGACACGGCCGTAAGGAATTCATCACTTTCCGCCACATCGGGGTGAAGGCCATCACATCGCGTCGTTTCTGGCTTACTTGTTTCGGATTTACTTGGGTGTCCGCTTGGTTCCGCTCCACGCGTGGTGACTTGGTTTCCACGCAGAGCTTGGGCCAATGCTTCATTCTCCGTGACATCAACGCCCCACCATCCCAGGAGAGTTCCCGGTGACCGTTGCCATCGCCCCGACCGAAGATTTCGTCGTGCGCCCCGAGGTTCCGAACCCCGTCGAGCGGGACGCCCGCGACTTCGGCGCCTACGCGCGGACCGGCGGCTGGGCCTTCGGGCTCAAGGTCGCGCGCAGCGTCCGCCCCGGCGGTCAGTCCGCGGACGAGACGCCCAAGGTGTCCGCGAAGGACTTCGCCGAGATCGCCGGATGCTCCCCGGAGCGGGTCATGCGCTACTACAAGGCGTGGGACAGGGCCGCCGACGACGGTCTCGTCCCGCACTTCGAGATCCTGCTGCCCGGGGAGGACATCGAGCTGCCGGACGCCGAGGTCTGGTCGTCGTACTACGTCTCCCGCTCCAGTGCCGCCTCCGAGCGCGGCACCGCGATCGCCGAGGCGGCGGAGGCCGAGGGCATCCGTCCCACCAAGGCCCTTGAGGTGGCGGAGAACCCGACCGCGCTGCGGGCGGCGATCCTCGCCGACCCGTCCACGGCCCAGGCGGCCCGGGCCGCGCTCCTGGACCGGGTGAAGGAGGACCCGGCCCTCCAGACCGAGCTGGCCCGCGACATCGCCCGCACGGACGAGCTGAAGAAGGCGGTCGCCACCGAGAACAGGGCCGCCGACCGCATCGGCTACGTGCGCCAGATCGCGGAGAAGGGGCAGATCAGGACGCCGGCCGGGCAGACGCTCGACGCCCCGGCCGAACTGCGCTCCGAGGCCGAGCGGCACCTGTCGCTCCTCGACGAGCTCGACGAGGGCGAGGACTCGGGCGAGTGGGCGACCGAGGCGTACGACACGATGAAGAACCTGGTCGTCGAGACGGTGGAGGCCGACCCCGAACTGCGCGTCCAGGAGCGGCGGACGAAGTTCTACAACAGCCTGCAGAAGGCGACGAAGGTCTTCGAGGAGCTGACCTTCGACGACGCCGACGACATCTACGAGGACGACATGGTGCAGCGGCTAGAGGAACTCCAGGAGGCGATCGGCACCGCCATCACGGCGCTGCGCGGAGCGGCGGCCCGGGACTGAACCGGCCGGCACGGCCGCGCGGGAGAGACGCTCCGGCGCGGCCGTGCGCTCACTTCGGCACAGGCTGCGGGTGGGTGACCCGACGGCGCCCGGACGTGGACGCGACGCCGTGCCGGACGGTATGACGGGCTGTCATACGTACCGCTCCGTACGTCAGTCGGCGTCGGGGCCGTAGGAGTCCATGAGGTCGAGCAGGCTCTGCGGGGTGCCCGGACCGAAGCAGACCTCCAGGTTCGCGGCCGACTCGGCCGCCGCCTGCTCCGAACGCGGGAACAGCGCCTCCTCGTACGCGGTCAGGGCCTTCTCGGTGTCGTCCGGGTGGGCGGCGAGGGCCTGGGCGAGTTCGGCGCCGTCGAGCATCGCGAGGTTGGCGCCCTCGCCGGCGAACGGGGACATCAGGTGGGCGGCGTCCCCGAGGAGGGTGACCCCCGGGACGCGCTCCCAGCGCACGCCGACCGGCAGCGCGTGGATCGGCCGGGCGACGAGCGCGCCGTCCGCCTCGGCGACCAGGGAGCGCAGGCTGTCGTCCCAGCCCTCGAAGTGCTCCAGCAGGCTCCGCTTGGCCCCCTCGGTGTCGGAGAAGTCGACGGGTCCCGAGACCGCCCAGTCCGCGGGGGTCCGCAGAGCGGCGTAGACGTGCAGCGAGCCGTCCGGGTCACGGTGGCCGAGGAAACCCTTGCGGTCGGCGAGCGCGAACAGGAGACCACCGCCGACCACGGCCGCGCCCTTCGGGTGCCGGGTGTCAGCGTCCTCGAGGTGCATCTCGACGAAGGACAGACCCGCGTACACCGGGGTGGCGTCGGTGAGCAGCGGCCGCACCCTGGACCAGGCCCCGTCGGCCCCGATCAGGAGGTCGGCGGTGAAGGTGCTCCCGTCGGCGAGCGTCACCTCGTGGCGACCCCCGTCGAGGGTCCGTACGGCGGTGACCTTGGCGCCCCAGCGGACGGTGCCCTCGGGCAGGGAGCCGAGCAGGACGTCGCGCAGGGCGCCTCGGGAGACCTCCGGGCGCTGGCCGTCCTCGCCCGAGTCCTCGCGCAGGAGCGTGCCGTCCTTGTCGACGATGCGGGTGGCCTCACCGCCGGCGTGGATGATCGCGCGGAACGCGTCGTAGAGCCCCGCGGCGCGCAGCGCGGCCTGCCCGGACTCCTCGTGCATGTCGAGCATGCCGCCCTGGCGGCGGGCGGTCGGCGAGGCGTCGAGGTCGTACACGGCGGCCTCGACGCCCTTGAGGTGCAGGACACGGGCGAGCATGAGGCCGCCGAGTCCGGCGCCGATCACGGCGATGGGGTGGTGGGGGGTGGTCGTCATGACTGTCTCCTTGCGCTGTGGGGCCGGCGTCGTCGTGGGGCGAAGCCGCGCCGTGGTCACGGCCGGAGGCCGGCGGCGGTCACGGGGTGTCGGTCGGGGGCGGGGTGCCGGGCACGTCGCGGATGTCCGGGCGGGGTGTGTGCAGAACGCCGTTGATCAGGACCTGGAGACCCCAGTGGAGGCGGGCCTCGCCCGGTCCGGACAGCAGGTCGGTGCCCAGTTCGGCGATGTGCGGGTGCCGTTCGCCGGAGGCGCCGCGCACGGCCGCGGAGAGCGCCGCCCACTCCCCCTCGCTGTCGGCCGGGTCCTTTTCCCCCGCCGCGTGCTCCGCCGCGGTGGCGGTGGCGAACTGGAGCAGCGCGTCGATGCCCCAGGCCGCTCGCGGTCCGGGGACCCCGCCCTCGTCGAGCAGGGACAGCAGCGCCTCGACCAGGTCGAGGTAGCGCTCGCCGGAGGGGCGGGCCACCAGCGCGGACCGGGCGAGCCCCGGGTGCTCGAACAGGACGTCGGTGTAGGAGGTGAGGACCCGCACGAGCCGGTCGCGCCAGTCGCCGTCACCGCGGACCGGGCTCAGGTCGACCCCGCCGAGGAGGTCGTCGAGCACGGCGGCGTGCAGCTCAGCGGTGTTGCGCACGTAGACGTAGAGCGAGGCCGGACCGGTGTCGAGTTCCTGCGCCAGGCGGCGCATGGTCACACGCCGAAGGCCTTCGGCCCGCATCAGCGCGACGGCGGTCCGGACGATGCCGTCCCTGGTCAGGGCCGGCTTCGCGGGGCGTTCGCGGCGGCTGGGGCGAGGGGCGGGGTGTTCTGTCACTCCTCCACAGTAACGAACATGTTCGTTGCGAACAAGTTCGGCGCGAACACGTTCGTCATGGCGCGCGTCCTCGCCGCGCAAGCCGTCCCCGCGTACACAGCGCGCCGGTGAGTAGCCGTACTCATGTCCCCGCCCCGGCGCTCCCCGACCATGGGGGCACCTGCATCCCAAGGAGCCCGCTCATGCCCGGATCAGCGCTCGCCCCGTCCTCCCGGCACCCGCTCTCCCCCGAGCAGGACCGACGCCGCACGTTGCCCGCCGTGCTCGTCGGCGTGGTGGTGCTGGGCATGGCCGCCTCCGCCTGGCGTCCGCACGACCTGACGACCTGGCTGCTGGAGACGGTGTGGGTGCTCGTCGGGCTGCCGCTGGCGCTGCTGACCTGGCGCCGCTTCCCGCTGACGAACCTGCTCTGCTGTCTGCTCGCGGCGCACGCGCTGGTGCTCGCGGCGGGCGGCCACTGGACCTACGCGCAGGTCCCGCTCGGCGACTGGGTGCGCGACGGGCTCGGACTCGACCGCAATCCGTACGACCGGTTCGGGCACCTCATGCAGGGCTTCGTGCCGGCGGTCCTGGTACGGGAGGTGCTCAGCCGGACGTCACCCCTGCGGGGCAGCCGGTGGCTCGCGCCGCTGACCGTGTGCGCCTGTCTCGCCTTCAGCGCCCTGTTCGAGCTGTTCGAGTGGGCGGCGGCGGTGATCGGCGGACACGCGGCGGACGACTTCCTGGCGACCCAGGGCGACGTCTGGGACACCCAGTGGGACATGTTCTGCGCCCTGATCGGCGCGGTCGTCTCGGTGCTGGTGCTCAGCCGGCTGCACGACCGGCAGCTCGGCACCCTCCCGGCGGCGGAGCGGCCCTCCAGGACCTGACGTCCGCCGCCGGGTACGGAACCGCCGGCTACCAGCGGCCCTCGACCTGCTCCTTGATCCGTCGCTCGTACAGCTCCTCGACGGCGTCCAGCGTCGCGCGCGACAGCTCGGGGAGCTTCGCCGCCGTCGCGTTGAGCCGCGCCTGCTCGGGGGAGCGCGCGCCGGGGATCACCGTGGTCACCCCCGGCTGCTGCACGATCCAGCGCAGCGCCAGCTGGGCCGGCGTGTAGCCCTCGGGGGCGAGCGCGGAGAACTCGGCCGCCGCTTCCACCCCCGTGGCGAAGTCGACCCCGGAGAAGGTCTCGCCCTGGTCGAAGGCCTCGCCGTGGCGGTTGTACGTCCGGTGATCGTCGGCCGAGAACACGGTGTCCTTGGTGTACTTGCCGGACAGCAGACCGGAGGCGAGCGGAACCCGGGCGATGATCCCGACGCCCGCTTCCCTGGCGGCCGGCAGCACCTCCCGCAGCGGCTTCATCCGGAAGGCGTTGAGGATGATCTGCACGCTCGCCACGTTCGGGCGGGCGATCGCGGTCAGCGCCTCGGCGCACGTCTCGACACTCACGCCGTACGCCGCGATCCGCTCCTCCTCGACCAGGGTGTCGAGGGCGTCGTACACCGCGTCCGAGGAGTACACCGGGGTCGGCGGGCAGTGCAGCTGCACCAGGTCGATCCGGTCGACGCCGAGATTGCGCCGCGAACGATCGTTCCAGGCACGGAAGTTGTCGAGTACGTAGTTCTCCGGGACCTGGTCGACGCGGCGGCCCATCTTGGTGGCGACCTCGACGTGCAGGTCCGGCCTCGCGCTGAGGAACGTCGCGATGGTCTCCTCGCTGCGCCCGTCGCCGTACACGTCGGCGGTGTCGAAGAACGTCACCCCCGACTCCGCCGCCGCCTCCAGAACGGTGAGGGCGTCCTTCTCGCTCACCTCGCCCCAGTCGGCACCCAGCTGCCAGGTGCCGAGACCGATGACCGACGCATGCTGACCCGACCTGTGGAATTCGCGCTCGTCCATGGCGTCAGTCTGACACTTCCTCCCGGCCGTACCGGACGCCCCCGCTCCGCGCGTCCCGTGCCCGCGGCGCCGTCGCCCGCCGGCGGCGCGTGCGTCCCGCCGGCCGACCCGGTGCCGGACGGCGCGTCCGTCCCGACGCGATCGCCGGCGCGGACGCGCTTCAAGAAGTGAACCGCGGACCACGGTCCCACCGCGCTCGTCGGATGAATACCCTTTGAACCGGGTCGAGTTGGCCGAACCTCGCCCCTTTGGGTCCTTCAACTCCTCATGCACTCCTTCAATTTCGAACGGTTCCTTGTTTCATCTCTTGACGCCCCTGGTGCAGACCTTTAGGTTCACCGATCACCACAACTCCATGAATGCAGTTGCTGTTCATGGACATGAACACCCCCCACCATCAGCCGTCTGTGAAGGGCTGTGAATCCCCCAGATGATCCATTCATCTCTCGCGCGCTCCACCGCGCTCCGCGTCATCCTCTCCACCGCCGCACTCACGCTCTCCGTCGGCGCCCTGAGCGCCACCCCCGCCGCTGCCGCCACCGGCACGATCACCGGGCTCGGCGGCAAGTGTCTCGACGTCGCCTCCGCCAGCTCGGCGAACGGCACCGCCGTCCAGCTCTACGACTGCAACGGCACCGCCGCCCAGCAGTGGACGGTCGGCTCGGACGGCACGGTCCGCGCGCTCGGCAAGTGCCTCGACATCACCGGCAACTCCACCGCCAACGGTGCGCGCCTCCAGCTGTGGGACTGCGGCGGCGGCGCGAACCAGAAGTGGACGGTCACCGCCGCCCGCGACCTCGTCAATCCGCAGTCGAACAAGTGCGCAGACGTCACCGGCAACACCTCGGCCAACGCGACTCCCGTCCAGATATGGAGCTGCACGGGCGCCGCCAACCAGAAGTGGACCGCGCCCGGCAGCGGCGGCACGGCTCCGAGCGCGCCGATGGCCGTCGCCCCCTACCTGTACAACGGCTGGGGCAGCCCCCCGAACCCGGCGACGGTCATGAACGCGACCGGCGTGAAGTGGTTCACCCTGGCCTTCGTGCTCAGCAACGGCTACTGCAATCCGCAGTGGGACGGCAGCCGCGCGCTGACCGGCGGTGTCGACCAGCAGACGGTCAACACCGTCCGCGCGAACGGCGGCGACATCATCCCGTCGTTCGGCGGCTACAGCGGCAACAAGCTGGAGAGCTCCTGCTCCAGCGCGGGCGAACTCGCCGCCGCCTACCAGAAGGTCATCAACGCCTACGGACTCAAGGCCATCGACATCGACATCGAGGCCGACGCCTACAGCAACGGGACCGTCCAGCAGCGCACGGTCGACGCCCTCAAGACGGTGAAGGCGAACAACCCCGGTCTGAAGGTGTACGTCACCATCGGCACCGGCACGAGCGGCCCCGACACCAGCCTCATCAACCGCGCCGCCAACTCCGGTCTGAGCATCGACAGCTGGACCATCATGCCGTTCGACTTCGGCGGCGCCGGCCAGAACATGGGGACGCTCACCACCCGGGCCGCCGAGGGCCTGAAGACCGCGCTCAAGAACGCCTACGGCTACAGCGACGACCAGGCGTACCGGGACATGGGCATCTCCTCCATGAACGGGATCACCGACCAGAACGAGACGGTGACCGTCGCCGACTTCCAGACGATCCTCGGCTACGCGCAGCAGCACCATCTGGCACGCCTGACCTTCTGGTCGGTCAACCGGGACCGCCCCTGCACGAGCGGGGTCGCCGACAGCTGCTCCGGCGTGGGCCAGTCGGACTGGGACTACACGCGCGTCCTCGCGAAGTACACCGGCTGATCTTCGTCACACCCCCCACCAGCGCAGGAGTGCTCCCATGTCCAGATCCACCCTGTCCAGAGACAGAAGAACGTCCGGCCGGCACCGGATACCGAGACTGCTCACGGTGACCGCCCTCGTGGCGACGACGCTGTCGGGTCTGTCCGTCGCGGCGCAGGGCGACGCGGTGGCCGCCACCGGCGCGGCCACCGCGGCCGCGGCCCTGCCGACCGGCTGGGCCACCGTCGTCAACGCGGGCAGCGGCAAGTGCGTCGACGCCCGTGCCGCCGGTACGGCCGACGGAACGGCCGTCCAGCAGTACGCCTGCAACAGCAGCCAGGCGCAGCAGTGGCGCCTCACGGCCACCTCGGGCGGCTACTACCGGGTCGACAACCGCGCCGACGCGACCAAGGCCTGGGACGTCACCGGCGTCTCGGCGGCGGACGCCGCCCCGGTCCAGCTGTGGACGTACAGCAGCGGGACCAACCAGCAGTGGCAGGCCGTGGCGGAGTCCGGCGGCGCCTACCACTTCGTGAACCGCAACAGCGGCAAGTGCCTCGACGTGCCGAGCGCGTCGACCGCCGACAGCGTGCAGCTCCAGCAGTACACGTGCAACGGCTCGGCGGCGCAGTCCTTCTCCGTCAACCCCGTCGACGTCCAACAGCCGCCCGGCACACCGGACCTCGGCCCGAACGTCACCGTCTTCGACCCGTCGACGCCGGCGGCCACCATCCAGAGCAGCCTCGACGCGGCGTTCTCGCAGCAGCAGACCAACCAGTTCGGCACCGCGCGCAAGGCCTTCCTCTTCAAGCCCGGCACGTACGACGCCAACGCGAACGTCGGGTTCTACACCCAGGTGGCGGGCCTCGGCCTGTCCCCGGACGACGTCACGATCCGCGGTGCGGTGCACGCCGAGGCGGACTGGTTCCAGGGCAACGCGACCCAGAACTTCTGGCGTTCGGCGGAGAACCTGTCGGTGACCCCGACGTCGGGTTCCGACCGGTGGGCGGTGTCACAGGCAGCGCCGTACCGGCGGATGCACCTGCGGGGCAACCTCGCCCTCGACGACGGCGGCTGGTCCAGCGGCGGCTACATGGCCGACACCAGGATCGACGGTCAGGTCAACTCCGGCTCGCAGCAGCAGTGGCTGTCGCGGAACACCGAGTGGTCCAACTGGACCGGCTCGAACTGGAACATGGTGTTCGTCGGCGCGAAGAACGCTCCCGCGAACAGCTTCCCCAGCCCGCCGTACACCACGGTGAACCAGACCCCCGTCTCCCGCGAGAAGCCGTTCCTGTACGTCGACGCCGCGGGCGCCTGGAAGGTGTTCGTGCCCGCCGTCCGCACCAACTCGACCGGTGTCTCGTGGGGTTCGGGGACGCCGGCCGGTACGTCGCTGCCGCTCTCGGACTTCTTCGTCGTGAAGCCGGGCGCGACGGCCGCGCAGCTGAACGACGCACTGGCGCAGGGCAAGAACCTGCTGGTGACGCCGGGCGTCTACCACCTCGACCAGACGCTCAAGGTCACCCGCCCCGACACCGTGGTGCTGGGTCTCGGCCTCGCGACCCTCATCCCCGACAACGGCATCACCGCCATGACGGTCGCCGACGTGGACGGCGTCCAGCTCGCCGGTCTGCTGATCGACGCCGGCACCACCAACTCCGCGCAACTGCTGGAGATGGGGCCGAGCGGTTCGGCCGCGGACCACGCCGCCGACCCCAGTTCACTGCACGACGTGTTCTTCCGCATCGGCGGCGCGGGCGTGGGGAAGGCCACCACCAGCCTGACGATCAACAGCGACGACGTCATCGGCGACCACCTGTGGCTGTGGCGCGCGGACCACGGCAGCGGAGTCGGCTGGACCAGCAACACGGCCGACACCGGACTCGTCGTGAACGGCGACGACGTGACCATGTACGGCCTGTTCGTCGAGCACTACCAGAAGTACCAGACCGTCTGGAACGGCAACGGCGGGCGCACGTACTTCTACCAGAACGAGATGCCGTACGACCCGCCCAACCAGGCGGCCTGGATGAACGGTTCGACGCAGGGCTACGCCGCCTACAAGGTCGCGCCGTCCGTGACGAGCCATCAGGTGTACGGCTTCGGCAGCTACTGCTACTTCAACGTCAACTCGTCCGTCGCGGCCGAGCACGCCATCGAGGCGCCGAACAACGCCAACGTGCGCTTCAAGGACATGGTGACGGTCTCGCTGGGCGGCACCGGCACCATCCGGCACGTGGTCAACGACCGGGGCGGGCCCTCCAACTCCTCGACCAACGTCGCCAACCTCGTCAGCTACCCCTGACCCGTCCGGGAAGGACCGTCCGATGCACATCAGCAGATCCGGTCCGGCACGCGGGATCCTCGGATTCCTCGTCCTGCTGGCGACCCTGCTCGGCCTGGCCTCACCGCCGGCCGCGCACGCGAACACCACGGCGGCGCCCTTCAAGGTGCTCGCCCTCTACAACGGCACCTGGGACGCGGCCCACATCAGCTTCGTCCACGAGGCCAACGACTGGTTCCCGAAGCAGGCCGCGGCGAACGGCTTCACCTACACGGCCAGCAACAACTGGGACCTGCTCGGCAACGGGGGCGTGAACGCCTACCAGGTCGTGCTGTTCCTCGACGACCTGCCGCAGACCGCGGCCCAACGCACCGGTTTCGAGCAGTACATGCGTGGGGGCGGCGCCTGGATGGGCTTCCACGTGTCGGCCTTCACCACCGACGCGCAGAGCTGGCCCTGGTACCACAACCAGTTCCTCGGCACCGGCGACTTCCGTTCCAACACCTGGGGGCCGACCACGGCCGTCCTCAAGGTGGAGGACCGGACCCATCCCTCCACCGTGAACCTGCCAGCGACGTTCACCTCGTCGGTCAGCGAGTGGTACAGCTGGTCCAACGACCTGCGGCAGAACCCGGACATCCGGATCCTCGCCTCGATCGACCCCAGCAGCTTCCCGCTGGGCACGGACCCGAACCAGACCTGGTACAGCGGCTACTACCCGATCCTGTGGACCAACACGAAGTACAAGATGCTGTACGCGAACTTCGGCCACAACGCGATGGACTACGCGACGAACACCACCCTGTCGTCGACCTTCGCGAGCGCGACCCAGAACCGGTTCCTGCTGGACGGGCTGAAGTGGCTCGGCGGAGCGGGCGGGTCGGTGCCGCCGGCCGATCCGATCTCCGAGACCAGCTGGTACTCCCTGGCCAACGCGGGCAACGGCACCTGCGTGGACGCCCGGGCGGCCGCCACGGCCAACGGGACCGCGATCCAGCAGTACGCCTGCAACGGCACGCAGGCGCAGCAGTTCCAGTTCCGCTCGACGGACAGCGGCTACACGCGGATCACGATCCGTCCGAATCCGCAGCAGGTCGTCGACGTGACCGACCGGTCCACGGCCGACAACGCGGCGCTCCAGCTGTGGAGTTGGTCGGGCGGCCAGAACCAGCAGTGGCAGCCGGTGCAGGAGAGCGGCGGGCGCTATCACTTCACCGCCCGGCACAGCGGCAGGTGTCTGACCGCCGCGGGTTCGGCGGCGAACAGTGTGCAGCTCACCCAGCGGGCCTGTGACGGCTCGGCGGCGCAGAGTTTCGCGCTCACCGCGCAGCCCTGACCGGGCCCGGTCACCCGGGTGCCCCCGTCGCGTGCGCGCGGCGGGGGTACCCGTGCGTCGTCGGTCAGCGTGCCAGCCGGGCCAGTTCGGTGCCGGCGAGCAGGAAGGCGCCGACGCCGAAGTCCGCGGTGCTGTCGTACGTGACGGGCTGGCTGGACTCCGGGCGGTCACCGACGCTCTGCACGTAGCCGAGGAAGCCGTCGGG
This sequence comes from Streptomyces sp. NPDC048643, assembly GCF_040650615.1. NCBI lineage: Bacteria > Bacillati > Actinomycetota > Actinomycetes > Kitasatosporales > Streptomycetaceae > Streptomyces > Streptomyces sp. NPDC048643. The sequence continues at coordinate 140,635 of NZ_JBEZHO010000011.1, read as the reverse complement.
GTGCACGGCGGTGGCCACGAGGCCGTTCCAGGCGCGGGCGGCGACCGGGAGATGGACCGTGCGGTCGACCAGCCCGGCGGCGACCGCGTACGCGGTGCCGTACAGGAAGAAGGACGTGCCGCTGGTCTCGGGGCCGGGCAGGTGGGCCGGGTCGGCGAGGTTGACGTTCCAGAAGCCGTCCGCGCGCTGCACCCCGGCGACGGCCCGCACCAGGCGGGTGAGCGTGTCGCGGTACTCGGCGGTGTGGGCCTCGGTGGAGGGCAGCGCCTTGAGCGTCTTCACGTGGCCGCCGGCCACCCAGCCGTTTCCGCGGGACCAGACGACGGGCTTGCCCGAGGGCGAGACGATGCCGCCGGGCAGGAAGCGTTTGTCGCGATACCAGAGGCCGCTCGTGGCGTCGTACAGACCGGGGCCGCCCTCGGCCCGCTTGGTGTGGTCGTAGAGGGAGTAGAGCTTCTGCCGGTATCGCGGGTCCGCGCGCAGGGCGCCGATGCGGGCGAAGGGCGGCATGGCCATGTGGAGGGCGTCGTCCCACCACCAGTCGTCGTTCTTGTCCGGCTGGTCCTCGTAGACCATCCGGTGCAACGACGTCTCGATCGCGGCGAGTTTGCGTTCCTCGGGCTCGCGCTCGTAGAGGTCGAGGTAGGCCTGCCCCGCGCAGTGGTTGTCGGCATGGCGTGTGGTCACGCCGCCGCTGAGGCCGTACGCGTGCTTCTCCGCCCAGTTCCGGGCGTAGGTCAGGTAGCGGGAGCTGCCCGTCAGCCCCTGGAGGGCGAGCAGTCCGCTGAAGAAGGTGGCGTTGGCCCAGCCGTTGTCGCCGGGGTCCGTGTGGGCGCCGGTCCACTGGTCGGCCACGCGGCGCAGGACGGCGGTGATCGCGGCCCGTGACGGCAGGGTCGGTGCCGCGGCCCGTGGGGAGGCCTGAGCGGTGCCGGAGAGGGTGGGGAGGAGGGCCGCGGAGGCCGTGAGAGCGGCCGCGCCGGAGAGCAGGCGTCGTCTGTCCATGTGAACAACTCCTACGGATGGGGACTCCCATCCTCAACTCCCGTCACTGCGACTGTCCATGACCAGGCGTCAACTTGTCGCGAAGTGGCTCCCGTTCAGAGACGAGCACGCGCTTCGCGTCCGGAAATCGCGTTCGTCCGTACGGTCGGTGCGGACGTCCGGCGCGGACGGAGGCTCCAGCACGGCGGGCGGTGCCCCTCCTGGGGTCACCGCCCGTATCGCCGCCGCGAGGTGGCGGCCCGAGGCCACCGCGTCGCGTCACACCTTGCGCCACCGCGCCATCGCGAAGGAGAACACACCGAACAGGATCAGGCCCACGGCGACGAGCGCCAGCAGCCACGGACCCATCGGGGTACCCGCGAAGGAACGGAGCGTGTCGTCCATCCCCTTGGCCTTGTCGGGCTCGTACTCGACGGCGGCCCGCACGGCGAACACACCCGCCGCGGCGAACACGGCGCCCCGCGCGGTTCCGCCTCCGACACCCGTCACGTCGACGACCTGGCGGACCCTCTTCGACATCTCGCCGAGCTTCAGGTGCTTGTGGTACTTGCGCATGATGGCCCGTACGGCGATCCACACGCCGGCCGCGACGAGTCCCACGCCCACGGCGCCGACGATCCACTGGCCGCCGGGGAGGCCGAGCGCCTTGGCCGTGACGTCACGGGACTTCTTGTCACCGGCTCCGCTGCCGCGCGAACCGGCGGCGAAGGAGAGCACGGAGTAGGCGACGAACCCGTAGAAGACACACCGTCCGGCCGCCATCAGGCGCTTGGTCGGCTTGCCGCCGTCCTCGCCGGCGGAGCCGAAGACCGCCTCGGACAGCCGCCACAGCGCCATCCCGACGACTCCGATGCCAAGTGCCCACAACAGGACGGCACCGAAGGGCTTGGAGGCGATCTCCTGCAGGGCGCCACCGCGGTCCGCCTGGTGCCCGCTGCCGCCGAAGGCTATGCGCAGGGCGAGGACACCGACCAGGGCGTAGATCACGCCGCGCGCGGTCAGTCCCGCCCGGGCCGCGCCTTCGCGTGCCGTTCCGGTGGCCGCCCGGCGGGCGCCGACCTCGCCCTCGCGGGCCACCGCTCCGGCGTTCACGCGGACACCGCCTCGTGCGTCGCGCTCGTGTCCAGCAGCACCATCATCACAACCTCCATGTCACCGGTCGCCGCGCCCGACTCCTGCGGGGCGAAGGCGGCACCGGGGGCCTCCCGCTGACATCGCGTCGCGAGGTGGCCTCCCCGTGCCTCCATCGTCGGTTGCCCCGAAAGTTCCCCGGCAGACGCCGTTTTCCGTCCGGGATCATTACGGCGCCGAACCGTCCGGTCCGCGTCGGCGCGGGGACGGGCGTGGCCCGCGCGATCCGGTGGGCCGCTCGCGACGGCCCGCCGAGGGGCGGCGCAGGCCTCGCTCGCCCCGCCACCCGCCCAGGTCAACACGGTCCGTGAGCTATGTTGAGGTCTCGTGGGAGACGAAGGAGGCGCACCGGTGCCATCGCCGCAGCAGGCACGCGCACAGGCATCCGCGATCACCTCGGGCCGGACGGCACCCGAGGCGGGCGCGGCTCCCACGTCCCAGCTCAGGGAGCTGTTCGACGGTCCCCGACTCTCCCCCGGCCAGCGCAGGATCGCCCAGTACCTGATCGAGCACATCACCGAGGCGGCGTTCCTCTCGATCACCGATCTCGCCGAGCGGGTGGGTGTGAGCCAGCCGTCGGTGACCCGTTTCGCGGCGGCGGTGGGCTTCAGCGGTTACCCCGCGCTACGGGAGCGGCTCCAGGCGATCGCACTGAGCACCCTGGGCAGCACGCCGGGCACTCCGTCCGAGGTCACGAGCAACGAACTGCAGGCCGCGGTGGACGCCGAGATCGAGAACCTGGAGAACCTGCGGCGGGACTTCGCCGACCCCGACGAGGTGATCCGCGTCGGCCGGGCCCTGTCGGAGTCGACCCCGCTGACGGTCCTCGGGCTGCGGATCTCGGTCTCGCTCGCCGAGTACTTCACGTACGCCGCCCGCCGTATCCACCCGGACGTCCGGGTGGTGACGCGCGGCGGCTCGGTCGCCTACGACGCGCTGCTCCAGTCGCGGGAGGCCGGCGGCACCTGGGTGCTGGCCTTCGGGATGCCCCGGCACGCGCACGAGACGCTCACCGCCATGCGGGTCGCCCGCAGCGCGGGCCTCCAGGTGGCGCTGATCACCGACCTGGGACTCGGGCCGTTGGCCGACGAGGCGGACGTCACCTTCGCCACCGGGACCGGCTCCCGGCTCGTCTTCGACTCCTACGCGGCGCCCGTGGTGCTGTCGGCGGCCCTGCTACAGGCCATGACCGACGCGGATCCGGAGCGGACCCAGGGGCGCCTGGAGGAGTACGAGCAGGTCGCCGAGCAGCACCAGTTCTTCCTGAAGGACTGACCGCGTCGGCCCTGGCCGCCCTTCCCGTACCGGCTGTCACCACGGCATCACGGGATCAACCGGATCAAAGCGCGCATGAATGTTTTCATGTCCTTGCACATCCGGCGGTATATATAAATACTTCTTGCGGATCGCGACCCGGAGGCCTCCAGGTCACGACCCTGACCACCCGGGGCCGTCCGCTCCTACCCGCAACGGGTCCCGGGTGATCGAGCGGGACTCGCCTCGGCGAGACCCGTGGTGGCGGCCCCGGTCATCCCCTATGCCGGGGCCGCCCCAGAGTCCCCCGCCGACGTAACCCGGAAGCGATGAACATGGCCCTGACGTATTCACCGATCACCTCGGACTGGCCGTGCCAGGTCAAGACACCCGGCAGTTTCGACTGGGAGCGATCGGCGGTGAAATGGCTGCGCGAGCTGGTGCCGAGCCGCTACGCGAGCTATCCCGTCCTGCACAAGCACCCCGTGCTGCTCGCCCGCCACGCACAGCTCCAGGTGCAGCAGGAGATACGGGTCGCGCGCACCGCCCTGCAGACCGCCCGGTCCGAGCTGCCCGGCCTCGGCCTGCACGAGGGCGTCATCGAGCACACCATCAAGCTGTACGCAGCCGAGCTGATGCAGCTCCAGCACATCGCCCGGAGCATCCGCACGGTGTCGCAGGCCCTGGTGGACCACCCCCACCCGCGGCACTGAGCCCTCGGCGGAAGCGGGGAGCGTCGTGCGGATGGCCGAACCGGGTGCGATAGCCGGGGCGCGAGCGGGCACACGGAAGGCAGTCACATCCCGACGAGAGCCCTGGACGGACGCATGGATACGACCTCATGGACCGTGGTCATCATCGTCGCGGTCCTCGCGGCCGCCCTGCTCGGCGTGGCATTGGTCCTGCTGGGCCGCCTCATACGCACCCGACGCGATCTGCGGCGGGCCGGACTGCCCACGGGATCCAAGTGGGTGTTCTGGGGCGCCGTCCTCTATCTGGTGCTGCCGACCGACCTCGTGCCCGACCCCGTCTACCTGGACGACATCGGCGTCATGCTGCTCGCCCTGCGCTCGATGCGGTCGGCCGCCGCGCCCGTGGACCCTCTCGCCGAGCGCGGGAACCCCAAGGATCGGGCGGTCCGTTGAGCGTCTGACGGCCCGTGCCGCGCGTCCTCCGGGCGTGCGGCGCGGATCACCCGACCGACGGGCGGTGCCATGAGCGAGCTGGTTCCCGGGGGCAACACCCCCCTGCCGGGCGGTGCCCTGACACTCCGGGTGCCGGGCCCCTTCGACGTGTCCGCGCTCGTCACGGACACCGACGGCCAGGTGCGCGGCGACGGGGACTTCGTGTTCTACAACCAGACGTCGGCGCCCGGTGTCCGGCTCGACGGCGACCGGCTCACGGTGGACCCGGCGCGGCTGCGGCCGGGAGCGGACCGCGTCACGGTCGTCGTCAGCCCCGCCGACCCCGGGACGCCCCTCGGACGTCTGCCTTCCCCCGCCCTGCTGGTCAGCGCGTCGGACGGCCGCACGGTCGCCCGCTTCACCCCGCCCCGGCCCCAGGCGGAGACGGTGCTCCTCCTCGCCGAGCTGTACCGCCGCGGCACGGCGTGGAAGCTCCGCGCCCTCGGCCAGGGGTACGCGGACGGACTGGCCGGTGTCGCACGGGACTTCGGCATCGAGGTGACCGAGGACGCCGTTCCCCCCGCCGTGCCGACGAGCACTTCGCCGGCCACCGGACCGGCCGCAGGACGGGGGGCGGCGCCGGTCGGCCGGACCCCCACGCTCCTGGACCTCGGGCCGATCGGGGCGGGCGCCGGTTTCGGCCGGACGCCCGGCGGCGACGGCACCGGCACTCAAGGCTTCCTGGAGACCGCGAACTCGGCGCGGGCGGCGGCCGGTTCGCCGCCCGTCGTCCTCGACGCCCGGCTCATGTCGGCGGCGCGGGCCCACGCCACCGGCATGGCGGCCGGCGACCTGCTCAGCGCGGAGAGCCCGGACGGCGTCTCCGTCTACCAGCGCGTCGTCTCGTCCGGATACGCCTACCTGACCATCGGCGAGCACCTGGTCTCCGGCCCGCGCACCCCGCGCGAGTTCGTGGAGTACTGCCTGTCCTCGGAGCGGTCCCGGAGCACCCTGTGCGACCCCGGGTTCGAGGAGGCCGGCCTGGCCCATGTCGCCGACGCCCGCTCGGGCGACCTGTACTGGACCGCTCTGTGGGCACGGCCGTTCAGCCCCGCGGGCCTGGAGCGCACGGCCCGCGAGGTCATCGCGCTCACCAATACCGAGCGCACCGCCCACGGCCTGCCGCCGCTCTTCCCCGACACCCCGCTCACCGCCGCCGCCCAGGGCCACAGCACCGACATGGTGGCCCGCGACTTCTACGCCCACACCTCTCCGGAGGGCCGTCAGCCCTGGGACCGTGCCGCCGCCGCGGGCTCGAACCGCCGCACCATAGGGGAGAACATCGCCTGCGGTCAGCGCTCCCCCGCCGAGGTGGTCCTCGGCTGGATGAACAGCCCCGGCCATCGCGCCAACATCCTCAAGCGCGACTTCACCCACATAGGCGTCGGGCTCGCCGGCGGCGGGCGGGCCGGGACGTACTGGACGCAGCTCTTCGGCGGCTGACCCACAGTCAGCCCGGTCGGGCGCGCGTGGCGACCACCAGGACACCTCGCGTAGGCCGTCCGTCACCCGCGCCCCGACCGGCTGCTTTCCGCCAATCCACCGATTCCCGTCCACCGATTCCGGTTCACCGGCGGGCAATGCGACCCCCGCGCGGCTTCAGCGCGTACAGATGGTGACGACGCCCGCATCCGCGGCGCGGTCCGGGCCGGCGCGGCGAACCGGCAGACGGCACAGGGGAGAAGAATCAGATGGTCTCAGGAACGGTGGGTACGGGCGCGGCGTTGGGCGCGGTTCTGGTGTCCCTGCTGGCGGTCCCGGCCCAGGCCGTGACACCGGCGGACACGGACGGCGCGGGCGCCCGGCCGGTCACGGCGGCCGCGGTGGCGCCCGACGACGCGGGGCTGCGCGCCATTCTGCGCACGGCCCGCACGCAGGGCGCCCCCGGAGCGATGGCGAGAATCGACGACAACGGCACGGTGCACCGACTGGTCGAGGGAGTGGCCGACCGGGCCACCCGGCGGACCATCAGCACGAACGACCGCTTCCGCGTCGGCAGCATCACCAAGACCTTCTCCGCCGTCGTCCTCCTCCAGCTGGTCGACGAGGGCAAGCTGAAGCTCGACACGTCGGTCAACAGCTACCTGCCGGGGCTGCTGCCCGACAACCGCATCACCGTGCGGCACGTCCTGAGCCACCGCAGCGGTCTGTACGACTACACGAACGACCTGTTCGCGCGGACCGTCCCCGGCTTCGAGGCCGTCCGCACCAAGGTGTTCAGCTACCGGGACCTGGTGAAGCTGTCCCTCAAGAAGGCGCGCACGAACGCGCCCGGCGCCGCCTACTCGTACTCGAACACCAACTTCGTCGTCGCCGGCCTGCTGATCGAGAAGCTCACCGGGCACGGTGTCGCCGCCGAGTACAAGAAGCGGATCTTCACTCCGCTGGGCCTCGCCGACACCGTCTACGTCCATCCCGACGCCACGATCCCGGGCCGCCACGCCAACGGCTATCTCACGCCCGACGCGGCCGGCGGGACGTTGGTCGACTCCACCCGGCAGACCGCCTCCTGGGCGCAGAGCGCGGGCGCGATCATCTCCACCCCGCACGACCTGGACGTGTTCCTCTCCGCCCTGGCGCGCGGCAAGCTCATGTCCGCCGCCCAGCTGACGCAGATGAAGAAGTGGACGCAGGTCAACAGCAACACGGCCTACGGACTCGGGCTGCGCCGTCGTGACCTGTCGTGCGGGATCTCCGTGTACGGCCACACCGGCACCGTGCAGGGCTACTACTCGTACGCGTTTACCACGAAGGACGGCAAGCGCAGCCTCACCGCGCTCGCCAACACCTCCAACAACACCAAGGTGCTCAACACCATGTACCGCACCCTGGAACCGGCGTTCTGCGGCAAGGCCGCCGCCACGTCCGCGCTCCGCGGCGCCACGCGGGCCGTCACGCCCGACACGGCGCCCCTGGAGCGGCACGAGGACATCGCGCCCGACATCACCCGCGACTGAGCGCGCCGGAGTCCTCCCCGGTCTCGTCCTGTCCCTGGCTGTTCGGCCGCCGGTGGGCGGGCTGGTCCGGGGCGGGGCGCGTCCGTTGCGCCGGGATGGGCAGGCTGTGGGGCTTGTCGGCGTCGACGGTGAACGGCTCCCGGTAGTGGTGGATCTCCAGGGGTTCCCCGCTCGCGAGCGTGTAGGTGGCGACGTCCTGGTGGATCTCCACGCGCAGCCGGCGGCCGAGGAGTTCAAGGGAGAACGCGAGGCGGCTGAACCGCTCGGGCAGCCGGGGCGCGAACTCCAGGGTGTCGCCGTGGTGCCGCAGCCCGCCGAACCCGGCGACGAGCGCCATCCAGGTGCCGGCGAGCGAGGCGATGTGCAGCCCGTCGCGGGTGTTGTGCTCCAGGTCCTCCAGATCCATCAGCGCGGCCTCGACCAGGTAGTCGTAGGCGAGCCCCGGATGACCCGTCTCGGCGGCCATCACCGCCTGGCAGCAGGCGGACAGGGAGGAGTCCCGGACGGTGAGGGGCTCGTAGTAAGCGAAGTTGCGGACCTTGTGCTCGTCGTCGAAGAACGGGCTGCACTTGTACATGGCGAGCACCAGGTCGGCCTGCTTGACGACCTGCTTGCGGTAGATGTCGAAGTACGGGAAGTGCAGCATGAGCGGGTACTGGTCGGGCCGCGTGGCGGCGAAGTCCCAGCGCTGGTAGCGGGTGAAACCCGCATTCTGCTCGTGGACGCCGAGTTCGTCGTTGTACGGCACGTGCATCGCGTCGGCGGCGTCGCGCCAGGCGGCGCTCTCCTCCTCGTCGACGCCGAGTTCGGCGGCGCGTCGCGGGTGCCGCTCGACGACGTCCGCCGCGGCGAGGAGGTTCGCGCGGGCCATCAGGTTCGTGTACGTGTTGTCGTTCGCGACGGCGCTGTACTCGTCGGGGCCCGTCACCCCGTCGATGTGGAACCGGCCCTGGTGGTCGTGGTGGCCGAGCGAACGCCACAGCCGTGCCGTCTCGGTCAGCAGCTCGACGCCGGTGTCGCGTTCGAAGTGCGTGTCACCGGTGGTGGCGGTGTAGCGGACGACGGCGTCGGCGATGTCGGCGTTCACGTGGAACGCGGCGGTGCCGGCCGGCCAGTACGCGGAGCCCTCCGGGCCCGCTATGGTCCGCCAGGGGAACGCGGCTCCCCGCAGGCCGAGTTGGGCGGCCCGCTCGCGTGCGGCGGACAGGGTGCTCTGGCGCCAGCGCAGTGCCTCGGCGACGGCGTCGGGCGAGGTGTAGGTGAGCAGCGGCAGTACGAACGTCTCGGTGTCCCAGAAGGCGTGGCCGTCGTACCCGGAGCCGGTCAGGCCCTTCGCGGGGATGGCGCGCCGTTCGGCGCGGGCGCCCGCCTGCAGGACGTGGAAGAGCGCGAAGCGGACGGCCTGCTGGATCTCCTCGTCGCCGTCCACCTCGACGTCGGCGCGCGCCCAGAAGTCGTCCAGGTAGGCGCGCTGTTCGTCGACGAGTCCCTGCCATCCGTCGTGCTGGGCGGCGGCGAGCGCGGCGTCGACCTGGTCGCTCACGGCGGGCAGGGAGCGGTTGCCCGACCAGCCGTGGGCGACGAGTTTCTCGACGCGCAGGGTCTGGCCCGGTTCGAGGACGGAGGTGACCGTGAGGCGGGCGAGGTCGTCGCTGCTCTCGCTGGTCATGGTGGTCCGGTCGGGCCCCTTGACCGCGTGGTCGGCCGCCGCGGCGACACGCAGGGCGCTGTGCCGGGTGCGGTGCACGAGCCGCAGCCTGCGGCCCGTCGCGAAGTGCTCCTCGGCCTCCAGCGGCGACTCCAGCGCGATCGCGGCGCGCGGGTCCCCGGAGCGGCCGGGCAACTGCTCGTTGGCCACCAGTTCGGACTGCACCACCACTCGGGTGCGGCTGTCGAGGGGCTCCACCTCGTAGGCGACGGCGGCGATCGCCCGCTGGGTGAAGGACACGAGCCGGGTGGAGCGCACCCGGACCGTGGAACCGGCCGGCGACGTCCACTCGCAGGTCCGGGTGAGCAGACCGCTGCGCAGGTCGAGCACGCGCTCGTGGGAGCGCAGCTGCCCGTACCGCAGGTCGAACGGCTCGTCGTCCACGAGCAGCCGGATCAGCTTGCCGTTGGTGACGTTGATGACGGTCTGCCCGGACTCCGGATAGCCGTATCCCGCCTCCGCGTAGGGCAGCGGATGCACTTCGTGGACGCCGTTGAGGTAGGACCCGGGCAGGCCGTGGGGTTCGCCCTCGTCGAGGTTGCCGCGCCAGCCGACGTGGCCGTTGGCGAGGGCGAACACGGACTCGCTCTGCGGCAGCAGCCGCAGGTGCAGGTCGCTCTCGCGCAGCGTCCAGGGCTCGACGCCGTACGACGTGTGCGTGATCACGCCTCCTCCGGCAGCTCGGACAGGTCCCGTACGACGATGTCGGCGCCGTGGTCGCGCAGTGCGTCGCCTTGGCCGACCCGGTCGACACCGACGACGTACCCGAAGTGGCCCGAGCGGCCGGCGTCCATGCCGGCCAGCGCGTCCTCGAAGACGGCGGCCGCGGAGGGGTCGGCGCCGAGGTCGTGGGCGGCGGCCAGGAACGTGTCCGGGCGTGGCTTGCCCGGCAGTCGTCGTTCGGCGGCGACGACACCGTCGATCCGTACGTCGAACAGGTCCTCGGCGCCCACCGAGCGCAGGATGTCCTGGCAGTTGGCGCTGGAGGAGACGACCGCGGTGCGCAGACCCCGCGCCCGGACGGCCTCGATGTAGCGGAGCGTGCCGTCGTAGGCCTCGACCCCGTCGGTGCGGATCATGTCGAGCAGCAGGTCGTTCTTTCGGTTGCCCAGCCCGTGGACGGTGACGCGGTCCGGCGGGTCGTCCGGGGTGCCCTCGGGGATCTCGATGCCACGTGAGGAGAGGAAGGTGCGCACGCCGTCGGCGCGCTGCAGCCCGTCCACGTATTCCGCGTAGTCGTGGTCCTTGTCGAAGGGCCGGAAGTCCGCTCCGTCGCGGTCCCGCAGGAAGTCGTCGAACGTCCGCTTCCAGGCGGCCGCGTGGACCACGGCGGTCTTGGTGATGACGCCGTCGAGGTCGAAGAGGCACGCCAGGATCTGTTTCGGCAGGCCGAGCTCAGTCATACCCACAGTGTTCCCCCGGTTTCCGGGTCCAGCGGGTGTCGAGCGCCACACGACTCGCTGTCGGCTTCGCGACACTCCGCGACGGCCGTCACGGAGTGTCGTCCGGGAACGAGTGGTGCTCGTGGGCGACGCTCCAACGCCCCTGCTCCTTACGGAGTCCGACGGTCAGGCGCAGCCTCATGTCGGGCTTCTCCGCGAACTCCTCCGGTGTGCCGCAGCGCAGCAGGGCGTACGCGTACGCCACCTCGTCGCCGGCGACGATGTCGAGGGACTCGACGGTGAACGACGCCCCCTGGGCCTGCCAGGCGAAGAACGGCGGCCAGGTCTCCCGGTACGCGTCGAGGCCACGGACGCCTTCGTGGGGCGGCGGCACGTCGTACATCACGATGTCCGGCGTGTGGTCGGCGAGGACGCCGTCGAGGTCGCCCTCGTGGACGGCGGCGGCCCAGCGTTCGACGAGGGCGCGGATCTGCTGTTCGTCCTGGTTCATGGTGCATCCCTGCCCCGTTCGGCACGGGACTTCCCCCGTGTCCCCCGAGGCCGATACTGGAGGGCATGGACATCGCCTCCCTCCGGCCCCTGTCGGGGCGCGCATGACCTTCGACGACCTGGTGGAGCGGGCCGCCTCGCTGGTGCGGCCCGGTCGGCGCGCCCTCCTCGGCATCGCGGGCGGTCCCGGCTCGGGCAAGTCGACGCTCGCGGAGCGGCTGGTACGGCGGCTCGACGCGACGGGGGCCTTCGGGGTCGCCCACGTGCCGATGGACGGGTTCCATCTCGCGGACGCCGAGCTGGACCGGCTCGGCCGGCGGGACCGCAAGGGCGCCCCGGACACCTTCGACGCGGCCGGGTACGCGGCGCTGCTGCGCCGGCTGCGCGCGGACGAGGAGGAGGACCTGGTGTACGCGCCGGGTTTCGAGCGCGTCCTCGAGCAGCCCCTGGCCGGTGCCGTTCCGGTCCCCCGGTCCGCCCGGCTGATCGTCACCGAGGGAAACTACCTGCTGCTCCGGGACAGGGCCTGGGCGCGGGCGCGCGAGCAGCTCGACGAGGTGTGGTTCTGCGAGCTGGAGGACGCCGAGCGCGTCCGGCGACTGGTGGCGCGCCACGAGGAGTTCGGCAAGGACCACGAGACGGCGGTGGCGTGGGTGCTCGGCCCCGATCAGCGCAACGCCGAACTGATCGCCGCGACACGGGACCGCGCCGACCTGATCGTGGACACCGCGGCCCTGGCATGGTCGCGCGCGGCGGACGAGCCGCGCTCGCGGGCGGAGGGGGAAAGCGGCGTCACCCGGTGACGGACACGCAGCCCGCACGGGACGGCGTTCACCGCAGCGTCGTCCGGGACTCCAGGTCGGCCCGCGTGTCGTCGCCGTAGACGCCGGACTCGTCGCCGCGGATGCCGTACCAGAGCTGGAAGCGGGCCACCGCGTCGGCGAGCGGGGCGTCGAAGGTCCCGTCGGTGCTGCCGTGGTCGTACACGTTCGGGATCCGGAGCAGGCGTTGCTGGAGTGCCGACACCTCCGGGCCGCTGTCGCCCTGCCGGAGTGTCCCCGCGCCGTCCGGGTCCGCCGCGTCGGAGGCCGCGCGGCCGGCGGGTGCCGTCGAGGACCGGGCACCGGCTCCGGCCCGGGACGCGTCGTCCTCGTACACGCCCGACAGCAGGAGCGCGAGGGCGATCCCGGTCAGGGCCGCCGCGGTGACACCGACCGCGAGGGCGGTGCGGGGTCGGATCCGGCCACGCGTCCGCGACCGCGCCGCCGGGACCGCTGCCAGTTCCTCGGTGTCGTCGTCCTCGGAGGGCGGCAGCGTGCGCCGCGCGGGCAGGGGCACCGACTCGTAGCCCTCGTCGGCGTCCCGTCCTTCGTCGTCCTCGCGCACCTGCCGGACCAGTTCCGCAAGGGCCTCGGTGCGGCGGCGGCGCTGGATGTGGGTGGGTTCGATGGCGGAGCGGCCGGTGGATCGCCCGCGTTCGGCTGGTGTCGGCACACTGCTCCCCTTCCGTGCGCGTGGTCTGGGGCCGTCTGCGGGGAGTGATACGCGAGCGCGGCGCGAAGCGTTCAGCCGCCGGAAGCACGCATCCCGGGAAACGATCGATACGGTCAATTCGGTAAGGGTTGTTGAGCGTTTGAACGTAGGCGTGCTAGAAACCGCCGTCATGACGACTCGTTGGTCACGCCGTGGTTTTCTCGCCGCAAGCAGCGGCACCGCTCTCGCGCTCGGGGCGCACAGCGCCGCCGCCGCACCCGCCGCTCCCTCCGCGAGAGCGGGTTCCCTCGCGACGGCCGAGGCCGCGGACGAGTTCGCGACGCTGCGTGCCAAGTGGCGCACCCTGATCCTGGGCGAGGGGTTCAGCCCGACCGCCGAACCGTTCAAGAGCCGGCTCGCCGACCTCGGCACCACCGCGAGCGGACTGCGGTCCACGATGGCGCCGGCCACCGGCTCGCTCTGGCCCGACCTCGTCTACGCCGACCCGGACCCCGACACCGACCAGGAGTCCTACGGTTTCTCCGGCAACCTGAACACCAGCTACACCCGGCTCGCCACGCTCGCGCAGGCCTACTCCCAGCAGGGCACCGGGCTGACCGGCGACAGCGCCGTGCGCGACGCGATCCTCACCGGCCTCGACCACCTCCACGACGACGTCTACAACGCCACCCAGGTCCGCTACGGCAACTGGTACAGCTGGCAGATCGGCGCACCGCAGGCGCTGCTCGACGTGTGCGTGCTGATGTACGACCAGTTGTCGGCCACGCGGATCAGCGGGTACCTCGCCGCGGTGGACCACTTCGTGCCGGACTCCGCGGTCGCCGCGTACACGGGGACGAGCACCGGCGCCAACCGGGTCGACCTGTGCCGGGTGCTGGCCCTGCGCGGGGTCGTCGGCGCGAACGCCGCGAAGATCGCGCTGGCCCGGGACGCCCTCTCCCCCGTGTTCCCGTACGTGGCTTCGGGGGACGGGCTGTACACGGACGGTTCGTTCATCCAGCACACCACCGTCCCCTACACCGGGTCGTACGGTTCGGTGATGCTCGGCGGACTCGGGATGCTGTTCGCTCTGCTGGCCGGCTCCACGTGGGCGGTCACCGACGCGGGCCGGCAGATCGTGTTCGACGCCGTGGAGAAGGCGTGGGCGCCCTTCCTCTACAACGGCCTGGTGATGGACGGCGTGTCCGGCCGGGCCATCAGCCGCGGGGTGTCCGCATCGGACGCGCAGCACGTCCAGCAGGACGACCACCTGCGCGGCCACCCGATCCTCGCCTCGATCGTGCTGCTCGGGCAGGGCGCGAGCAGCACGGAGAACGCGCGCTGGCGCGGTCTGGTCAAGGGCTGGATGCAGCGCGACTACTACAGCCCGCCCCTGAGCAACCCCTCCCTCGGCCTGACAGGTCTGGCCCGGCTCAAGGGCGTTTTGGACGACACCTCGGTGTCGGCGATCGCCGAGCCGACCGGGCACCGGCTGTTCACCAACATGGCCCGGGCCACCCACCGGCGCCCCGGCTGGGCCGCGTCGATCAGCATGGCGGACCGTCGGATCACCTACTACGAGACGGGCAACGGCGAGAACCTGCGCGGCTGGCACACCGGTTCCGGAATGCTCTACTGGTGGGGCGACACCTACGCCAACGGCCAGTACAGCGACGCCTTCTGGCCCACCGTCGACCCGTACCGGCTGCCCGGTGTCACCGCCTCCCGCAAGGCGCTCGCCGACGGGGCCGGCGGGGACTGGGGCGCGTCCCTGCCGGACGTGAACTGGGTCGGCGGCGCGACGGACGGACAGCGGGCCGCGATCGGCCAGTACCTGAAAGGACTTCAGAGCACGCTGCTGGCGAAGAAGTCGTGGTTCTGTCTCGACGACGCGATCGTCTGCCTGGGCGCGGGCATCTCCTGCACGGACGGTGCGGCGGTGGAGTCGACGGTCGAGAACCGCAACCTCGGGCCCACCGGCAGTTCCGCGTTCACCGTCAACGGCACGGTCAAGCCGGCCACCTACCCCTGGTCGGCGACGCTGTCCGGCACCTCGTGGGCCCACATCGCCGGCCACGGCGGCTACGTCTTCCCCGGTGGCGCGACCGTCAAGGCGCTGCGCGAGGCCCGGGACGGCAGGTGGAGCGACATCAACAGGACCAGCTCCACGACCGTCGTGAACCGCAAGTACCTGACCCTGTACGTGGATCACGGCACCGCGCCCACGGCCGCCACGTACGCCTACGTGCTCATGCCGGGTGCGTCCGTCGCCCAGACGCAGGCCAGGGCGGCGGCCACGACCTGGCTGACCGTGCTCGCCAACACCGACGACCAGCAGGGCGTCAGCGTCCCCTCACTGGGCTTCACCGGGGTGAACTTCTGGTTCGCGGGCACGGTGGGCACCCTCACGGCGAGCAAGCCGTGTTCGGTGATGATCAGCGAGAAGGGCGACGGCACCGCGGTCGTCTGCGTCAGCGACCCGATGCGCGCGCAGACCGGCCTCACCCTCACCTGGAACAGGGCGGTGGCCTCGGTGACGTCGAAGCCCTTGACCGTCACCTCGGCGACGACCGGTTCCGCGCTCACGCTCACCTTCGGCGACCTCGGCGCGACCACGGGCGTCACCCAGAAGATCACCGTCAGGCTGGGCTGAGCGCGAGGAGCCCCGGCCCCGCGCACGGCGGGCCCGGGGTTCCCTCAAACGCTCCCTCAGGGCGCGAGAACCACCGAGGGCCGCGCGTCCGGGGCTCCGGTCGTCCCCTGTGACGCCCGGAGCGCCGATGTCCCGACAGCCGTGAACGGCCGGCCGTCGAGGGTCCAGTGCCGGTCGGCGTCGCGGCCCAGCGAGGCGAACACCTGGGCGGCGACGTCGACGTGGCGCACGGTCGCGGGCGCCGCGCCGATGTCCGGGCCCGCGGCGATCACCCAGGCGGTGCGCTCCTGCGCCGAACGGCCGCCGTGGCCGCCGGCGTCGACATGGCCGTGGTCGGTCACGACGAGGACCGTCCAGTGCTCCCGGTCGTACGTCGGCCGGCCGCGCACCGCGTCCAGCAGCCGGCCCACCCGGGCGTCCGCCCGCCGCACCGACTCCTCGTACGGCTCCCCGCAGCCCAGGTAGTGCGCGGTCTCGTCGGGTGCGCCCAGGTAGACGAAGGACGCGTCGACGTCGTCGCCGGCGTCGGCGAGGACGCGCGCCGCCTCCGCGGTGATCTGTTCGTCGCAGCGCTCCCAGGCCTCGGGGGTGTCCTCGGCCGGGGCGACGTAGACGCTCCTGGAAGGGGCGCGGAAGAGCGGGCCTCCGTCGCGCACCTGCATGAGCGGCTGCCAGCCGGCCGCGACGAACGTGCGCCGGCCGTACTGCTGGGCCAGCCGGGTCGCGAAGTCCGGGAAGACGTCGAGCCGGTGGCCCCCGAAGTCGTTGCTCCACACCCCGTGCTTGTCGACGCCGACGCCGGTGACGACGGTCGCCCAGCAGGGGCCGGACATGGTGGGGGTGCGGTCGTCGACCTCGACGGGCGCGAGGAAGCCCTCGGCGGCGAGGGTGTCCAGGTGGGGCGTGGACAGTCGGCGCAGCGTGTCCAGGCGGACGCCGTCGATGCCGACGACCAGGACACGGCGGTCGGCGGGGGCGGGCACGGGCATGGGCGGTCCCTTCGGGGTGGACGGTCGAGGGCGGGGTGTCGGGCCGGGTCGGCGCGCACCGCCGGGCAGCGGGCCACCCACCCGGGCGGCGACCCGGGTGGGTGGTGTCGACGAAGGAGTCGCCGCGACGGTCCGCCGCGGCTCGGGGGCTGCGCACGTCGACTGTGGGGGTGGGCCGTTCAGGCCGAGCGGGTCAGCTCGTCGGGGCCGACGCCGTACGCGAACGGCAGCCCCTGGGCGTAGCGCTGCACCTCGTCGACGGCCCAGTCGGTCATGCGGCCCAGCTCGTTGCCGAGGGAGCCCGCGATGTGCGGGGTGAGCAGCACGTTCGGCAGGCTGTAGAGCGGGGACGAGGCGGGCAGCACCTCGGGTTCCGTCACGTCGAGGACGGCGCGCAGGCGTCCGGCGACGAGGCACTCGGTGAGCGCCTCGGTGTCGACGAGCGAGCCGCGTGCGGTGTTGATGAGCGTCGCACCGTCCCGCATCAGCCCGAGCCGCCGGGCGTCGAACATGTGGCGAGTCTCAGGGAGTTGGGGTGCGTGGATGCTCACGACGTGGCTGCGCCGGACCAGTTCGTCCAGCTCGACGGGCTCGACACCGAGGGTCCGGGCGTCGGCCGGTCCCACGTAGGGGTCGTGCAGCAGGACGTTCAGGTCGAAGGGGCGCAGCAGGTCGATGACGCGCCGACCGACGCGGGAGGCGCCGACGATGCCGACCGTGCGGCGGTGGTTGCCGTAGCCGGTGAAGTACGGCAGCAACGCTGGCTGTTCGCGGGCGGCCGCGTAGTCGCGGGCTATGTCGAGGACGCGTTTGTTCGCGAACAGGATGGCGGCCAGCGTGAACTCGGCGACCGGCACCGCGTTCGCGTCGGCGGCGGAGGACACGGTGATGCCCTGCTTCCAGACCGACTCGGTGACGTGGTGCTTGACGGAGCCGGCGGCGTGGACGACGGCGCGCAGGCGCGGCATGCGGGCGAGTACGTCGTCGGTCAGGAGCGGTGCGCCCCAGTGGGTGAACAGAACCTCGACGGCGGCCAGTTCGGTGGCGCCGGCGGCGTCGAAGTCGGTGATGGGGGCGGTTGCGTCGAGGGTGGCGATCCGGGCCAGGCGGTCCAGTGCGCCCTCGGCGAGCAGGGAGCGGTGGATCTCGCGTCCCATGGCGAGAGCGGTCCGCGGACTGCGGGCCGCGGCGGGCCGGTCCGAGCTGTTCGGGAGGGCGCCTTCCGGTGCGAGCATGGTCACTTCACCGCACCCGCGGTCAGGCCCGAGCGCCAGAAGCGCTGGAGGCAGACGAAGGCGACGATGAGCGGGACGACGGCGACGAGCGAGCCGGTGATCACGAGCGAGTAGTACTCGGGCTGTTGCTGCGTGACGCTGTTCCACATGAACAGGCCGAGGTTGACCGGGTAGAGCTTCTCGTCGTTCAGCATGACGAGGGCGCCGAAGAAGTTGTTCCAGCTGGCGGTGAACGAGAACAGGAAGATCGTCATGAAGGCGGGGGCGAGCATCGGCAGCGCGATCCCGGCGAAGGTGCGCACCTCTCCCGCGCCGTCGACGCGGGCGGCCTCCAGGACCTCGTTCGGGACGTAACCCTCGGAGAAGACGCGGGCCAGGTAGACGCCGAAGGGGTTCACCAGCGCGGGCAGCAGGAGGGCCCAGTAGGTGTTGACGACGCCGACCTTGGTGGCGAGCAGGTACATCGGGAGCTGGATCACGGTGGTGGGGACGAGGACGCCGCCGAGGACCGCCGCGAACAGTTTCTCCTTGCCCTTGAAGTCGTACTTGTCGAAGGCGTAGCCGGTGGCCACGGACAGGAACGTCGAGGCCGCCGAGCCGACGACCGAGTACAGGACGCTGTTGCCGAACCAGCGCAGGTAGATGCCGTCGTTGAAGGTGAAGACGTGATGCAGGTTGGTGAACAGGTTGAAGTCGCCGAGGGCGAAGCCCGAGGTGCCGAAGAGGTCCCGGGGGTTCTTCGTGGCGGCCATCAGCAGCCAGCTCACCGGCATCAGGGTGTAGAAGGCCGCGACGATCAGCAGGCCGTTGACCACGCCCTTGGACAGCAGTACGCCGGGTGAGGTGCGGCGCCGGGTCTTCGGTGCGGCGGCCGTGGGCTCGGGGTCGGTCCGAGGGCGGGCCGGGCTGGTGGTGGGGGTGAGGGTGCTCATGAGGCGGCCTTCCACCGGTTGCCGAGCCGGGTGACGATGTAGGAGAGGATCACGCCGAGGAGGGCCAGCAGCAGGGACGCGGCGGCGGCGAGTCCGTAGTCGTGCTGCACGAAGCCGGCCTTCCAGATGAACAGGGTCGGTGACCACTCGGTGTCGACGGAGGGCGCTCCGCGCTGGTTGAGCAGCTTGGGCTCGGTGAAGATCTGGATGGCGCCGACGCAGGTGAACAGGACGGTCATGACGACGGCGGAGGCGATCAGCGGGACCTTGATCTGCAGGGCGGTGCGGATGGCGCCGGCGCCGTCCACGACGGCCGCCTCGATCGTCTCGCGCGGTACGGCCTGCAGCGCCGCGTAGAAGATGACCATGTTGTAGCCGATCCACTGCCAGGCGCACAGGTTGACCATGGAGGAGAGCACATGGTCGTTGCTGTAGAAGTCCCATGAGCCGCCGAGGGCGCCGATCCCGTCGAGCACGGGGCTGAGGCCCGGGGTGTACAGGTAGATCCAGATGATCGAGGCGATCAGTCCGGGGATCGCGTGCGGCAGGAACAGGGCGAGCTGGAAGA
Source organism: Streptomyces sp. NPDC048643 (assembly GCF_040650615.1). Taxonomy (NCBI): domain Bacteria; kingdom Bacillati; phylum Actinomycetota; class Actinomycetes; order Kitasatosporales; family Streptomycetaceae; genus Streptomyces; species Streptomyces sp. NPDC048643. The sequence goes on along the minus strand of NZ_JBEZHO010000011.1, from coordinate 121,654 downwards.
ACCGTTTGGCACGGGCCATCGCGGAGTCGACGAGCAGCGCGAGGACGAGCGAGCCGCCGATCATCACCGGGATGTACAGGGCGCAGTAGAGCGCGATGTGGGCGAAGGAGGCCCGGAACCCGGCGTCGGACAGGGCCTTGCTGTAGTTGCCGAGCCCGGAGAAGACGCGTTCGGTGCCGCCGAAGCCGAGTCCCGAGGAACGTTCCTGGAAGAGGCTCATCCACACGGCGTAGCCGATGGGCGCCGCCATGACCGCGGCGAACAGGACGAAGAACGGGGTGACGAAGAGGGCCGCCGCCCGGCGCTGGCTGCGCCGTAGCTTCGAGGGGCCCGGGGGTTTCGCCGGGGAGGTGTGCCGGGCCTTCGCGGCCGGGGCGAGAGGTGCTGCCACGGTGGGGCTCCTTGGCGGACTGGACGCTTCGGGGAGTGCGGGGAAGAGGACGGTGACCGGGTCCGGCCGGGTCGCGTGAGACGAACGGCCGGACCCGTCAGGTCACTTGGCGAGCTTCAGGCCGCGCTCGGTGATCCCCGACTCGGCCTTGCGCTGGCCGGCCTCGATGCCGCCCGCAAATCCGGACTTGGCCGTGGCGTCCTGGACGGCGGTGTAGACGTCGAGCTGGTTCGGTCCCCAGGTCCAGCCGGGGACGATCGCGTCGACCTGCTCGGAGGCGAGCTTGTAGAGGTCCTGGCCGTTCAGGTACGCGGTGTCGAACTTGGCGGCGGCCACCTCGCGCATCGCGGGGTCGGCCGGAACCGCGCTGCTCGGCGACTCCAGGTCGGCGAGCCGGGCCTCGACACCGGCCTTGTCCGTGGTGAGCCACTTGATGAACTCGGCCGCCTGCTCGGCGTGTTCACTGCCCTTGAGGACGCCGTAGGAGGTACCGCCGTAGTTGCCGGTGGCGGGGGTGCCCCAGTTCGGCAGGGGCGCGGCGGCCCACTTCCCGGAGAGGTCCGGCATGGCGGTCTTCAGACCGCCGGCCGACCAGGAGGCGCCGAGGAAGGAGAGCGTCTTCCCGGACGTGCGGGCCTTGGTCTCCTCGGGGCTGTACGCGGTGTACGACTGGACGAGGCCGTCCTTGATGAGCCCGTCCCAGTAGGCGGCGACCTTCTTGCTGGGCGCGTCGTTCACGGCGGGCTTCCACGCGTCGCCCTCGGTGGTGAACCACTTGCCGCCGGCCTGCCAGGCGAGGGCCGCGAGGAGCGCCGAGTCGGACTTCGGCATGGAGGCGAGCCGGACGTTCTTGTCCTGCTTCTTCACCTCGGCCGCCGCGGTCTTGAAGTCGGCCCAGGTCTTGGGGACGTCGATGCCGTACTTCTTGAACAGGTCGGTCCGGTAGTAGTAGAGCTGCGGCGCGACGTCGTAGGGGACGGTCCAGGTTCTGCCGCCGAAGGTGACCAGGCTCTGCACGGCGTCGGGGAACTTCGACTTGACCGTTTCACCGGCGTACTTGGTCAGATCGATCAGGTTTCCCTGGCTCGCGAACTCCGGGACCATCTGGTACTCGATGGTCGCCACGTCGGGCGCGTTGCCGCCCTTCACCGCGTTGGACATCTTGCTGTATCCCTCGGTGCCGCTGGGGATCTCGGTCAGCTTGACCTGGATGTCCTTGTGCGTCTTGTTGAACGCGTCGACGGTCGACTTGGCCCCGAGTGTCCAGGTCCAGTAGGTCAGGGTGACCGGCTTGCCGTCCGACGCGGCGGCGGAACCGCCGTCGTCGCCGCCGCACGCGGTGGCGAGCAGGCCGAGGGCGGCGACGGTGGCGGTGGCGGTGGCGGCTATACGGAACGAACGAGAAGTGCGCGTCATTGCACGGCTCCTACGAGACCTCGTACGGGAAGAGGCGGATGCAGGACATCATTTGTGCGCACACGATCAGAGTCAAGAGCGTTCGACCACGACAATCAAAACGATCGCAGAACGCTCAGCTCTTCGGCGTCGCGCCACCGCAGGACGAGCGGACCCTCAACTCGGGGAGCAGTTCGAGGTGTTGCCGGGGCGCCGGGCGTTGACCGCCCGCCCGCTCCGCGAGCCGCTGGAGCAGCAGCTTGGCGGCCAGCTCCCCCACCGACCGCTTCGGCGGCGCGATGGCCGTCAGCGGGACGTCGGCGAGACCGGCGACCTCGTCGTCGTAGGCGATCAGCGCGAGGTCGCCGGGCACACCGATGCCGCGCGCCTGGAGCTTGGGCACCAGCACGATGGCGTCCTCGTCGCTGTGCACCAGGGCCGCGGTGACGCCGCGCTTCTCCACCGCCTCCACGAGGTAGTCGATGCTCGCCTCGTAGTCCCCGTGCTCACGCACGGACGGCGCGCCGGCGTCGACGTCCAGGCCGAGGGAGCGCACGGCGGCCAGGAAACCGGAGGAGATCTGTGCCGCGTGCGGGCCTTCCTGGAGGACCGCGGTGATCCGCCGGTGGCCCAGGGACGCGAAGTGCCCCACCGCCACGGCCGCGCCGTGCGCCCGGTCGGTGCGGACCCGGTCGAGACCGGCCGCGGGGTTCCCGGCGGGCGCGGACCGCTCGACCAGGACGGCCGGCACCGGGCAGTCCAGGAGCCACTTCTCCTGCCCGTCCACCGGCACGCCGCCGAACCAGCTGGGCGCGACGAGTAGTCCCTCCGCACCGCCCGCCACCAGGTGTTCCGCCTGGACGGCGTCCTCGGAGTCGACGTATCCGGTCATCCCGAGGACGAGCCGCCCGCCCTGGGCACCGACGGCCTCGCGGGCCCCGCGGACGATGTCGGCGAAGATGTAGTTGGTGGTTGGCACGATCATTCCGATCACGGTGCCCTCGGCGGACACCGGACGGGGCCGTTCCTCCGCCGCCGTGTCCCCCGGCCACACCACCGCTCCGTGCAGCCGCTGCACCCGGCCCTGCGCGGCCAGGCTCTCCACGTCGCGCCGCAAGGTCACCGCGGAGACACCGAGTTCGGCCGCGAGGTCGGCGACACGGAGACTGCCGCGCTCCCGGACGAGTTCGAGTACCCGCTCATGACGCTGGTCGACGTGCAGTCGCATGGCTCCCCCTGGGGCAAGGCCGGACGGACGATCTACGGGCGAACGCGGAGCGTGATCCCGTGAGGTCACTGTACGCCCACCATCGTATCGATCGCTTTCGCTCAATACGATCGAGCAGCGGGCGCGCACGGAGCGATCAGACGCACGCCCACGGCCTCCGCCCACCGGGTGCGCACCCGGGACCGCCGCGCGCGGACGGCCGAGTTGACGGAAGGTTGACCAACCCCACGGAAGGTTGACCAATTCCCTGGAGATCGCTGACACATGCATCAATATCGTCGGCCGCATGCCCCCACAACCTGCGAGAACACCCGCGCTCCCGGTCCTCCCCTACCGGAAACCCACGCGCGACAGGGACTACTGGGTCTTCGACGACGTGCTGCCCGACCCCGACGCCGTTCGGTCCCGGTGTGTCGCCAAGGACGACTGGGTCAAGGGTCATCCGTACACGTCGGAGAGCTGGCCAGGGCTGCGCACCATGCCCGGTCTGGAGCCGGCCGAACTGGGGCGCGTGGAGCGGCTGGTGAAGAGGGCGACCGGCGCCCGGGAACTGTGGCAGCAGACGACGCCCTCCGGCGCCACCCTCAACCACAACTGCGTCCAGGTCGTCGGCAAGGACGAGGGGGAACCGCGCCCGCACACCGACTCCCGCGCCCTGTGCCGGTACGCCGCGGTGCTCTATCTGAACCCGAACGTCCCCAAGGACTGCGGGACGAGCTTCTTCCGGCAGAACCTGCCGGGCGGACGGCTGGGCGGCAACGTGGTCGCGGCGCCGCACAACAACCTGGTCGAGGCGCTCGGGACCCGCTTCGTCCCCCCGGACTCCTTCGTCGAGGACATCCGCGTGCCGCACCGCTACAACCGGCTGCTCCTCTACAACGCCAACCTGATGCACACCGCCACCGACTACTGCGGGACCACGATGGAGGACAAGCGGATGACCGCCGTCTTCTTCTGGATGGCGTGAACGCGGGGTGCAATCCCGGCAGGGGCGGCCCGGACCGGGAGGTCCGGGCCGCCCTGCGCCACCCTGCGCCGTCCGGAACGGACGGCGGACGGCCCGGGGGGACCTCGAGCAGTCGACGCCAACGGGACATTCCCGCGCCGAGACCGGGTTACATCGTGCTCAAGTTCTGGTGGCCGGGCGATGATCTGGTCATGATGGGCATATGACCTTGGCCTCCAGAGCCATGACGCGACTGGCCGTATGGCCCGACCTCGCGGAGACCCTGCCGAGCTGCGGCACGGGCCGGGCCCTCGGCGCGGCCCGGGCCGAGATCCTCCACTTCCACTCGGACCAGGACGTGGACCTGCACCTCACCGACCGGGCGATCCGGCGGTTCGAGGACCACCTCAGGGACTCGACGGCCGTCCGCATGGTGCCCGGCTCCCGCTGGGTGACCATCCACCTGGAGGTCGACTCCGACATCGACCTGCTGCTCACCCTGGTGAGCGTCGCCCTGCAGGCCCACATGACCGGTCACCTCGCGGGCGACGACGCCCTGTCGGCCGCCTGCAACGACCGCTGACGTCCGAGGCTGGGCACTCAGTTCCCTCCGTGGTGGGTACCGAGTGCCACGGTGTCCGTTTCGGTGCTAGTTTCCGACCATGAACGAGGCACCTGGGCCCGCCGCTTGCGCCGACCCGTCCACCGTCCGGCCGCCGATGCGGGACGCCCTGGTCGGGGCCGCCTTCCAGCTCTTCCTGGAGCGGGGCTACGAGGGGACCACCGTCGACGACATCGTGGCGCTCGCCGGCGTCGGACGCCGTTCGTTCTTCCGCTACTTCCCCTCCAAGGAGGACGTGGTCTTCCCCGACCACGAGCGCTGCCTGGCCGACATGAAGGCGTTCCTGGACGAGGGGGACGGCACCACGGACGACCCGGTGCGGCGGGTCTGCGACGCCGCGCGGCTCGTACTGCGCATGTACGCGGAGAACCCGACGTTCTCCGTCCAGCGCTACCGCCTCACCAAGAAGGTCCCGGGGCTGCGCGCCTACGAGCTGTCCGTCGTCTGGCGTTACGAGCGCGCCCTCGCCGAGTACCTCCGTGGCCGCTCCGCGGGACGGCCCGGCGGCACGCTGCGCGCCGATGTGGTCGCCGCCGCCGTGGTGGCCGCGCACAACAACGGCCTGCGTTCCTGGTTGCGTTCGGACGGCAAGGGCGACGCCGAGGCAGCCGTCGACCAGGCGCTCGGGTACGTGCAGGAGACGTTCGGCGGGTCGCCCGGAGCAGCCGCCGCCGAGGCGCCGGAGGACGTGGTCGTGGTGGTCTCCCGGCGCGGGGCACCGATGTGGCGCGTGGTGCAGGAGATCGAGTCGGCGTTCGGGCGGGACTGACCCTCTCCGTATCCTCACATTCTGAGGGTACGGAGTGCCTTTACGGGTGACACTCAGTGCCATACGCTGTCGGTGTGCACGGCGCGCCGCGCACCTGAGATTCCGGCCGAGCGCAGGGAGTTGACATCGTGTACCACCCAGGAAGCGCCCTCCCCCCGGGCCTCGGCCACGCGACCGACGTGCTGGACGCCGCCGCCGACGAACACCCCGGAGACCGTCTCCTCTTCCAGCGGTGCCGCTGGTGCGCCAGCGCCATGTACAGCCGCCTCATCTGCCCCGTGTGCGCGGGCAGTGAGCTGCGGACGGAGGCGAGCGCGGGCATGGGTGTCGTGCGGCACTCCACCGTGATCCACCGCAACACCCCCGCAGCCCGCAACGTCTCCCTCATCGAGATGACGGAGGGGTTCACCGTCCGCGGCCGCGTGATGGGTTCGCCCGCGACCATCCACAGCGGTGACCGGGTCCAGCTCTCCACCGCCCAGGACCCGGTGCGCCGCCAGCCGGTCTTCCAGCTCGTCGACGGCCCGTACAGCGCCTGGAGTTGAGGCGGCGGCGTCACGGTCACACGCGTAGGGGGATCCCGGTCCGGGATCCCCCTACGCGTGCCCGCTTCACGTGGTCGGCGTGATCCGGATGCCGACCGTTCCGCTCTCGCCGCGGCGCAGGCGGCTGCCGAACAGGGTCAGCCGGCCCATCAGCCCGTACTTGCGGGCGATGAGCTTCCGGTAGCGGGCGGTGTCCTCCGCGCCGACGATCTCCGCCGTGGCGGGCACCGGCTCTCTCGTGGGCCTGCCGCGGACGTCGCAGGGGCCGACCAGTACGTCGGCACGGTTGCGGATCCGCTTCACCTTCCAGCTGTCGGTGGTCGTCCACGCGCCGAGCGCGGGGCCGTCCCGTACGACCCACACCGGTGTGGCGACGCCGGTGCCGTTCTTGCGATAGCTGGTGATCAGCAGGTACTTGCCCGAGCCCAGGGTGTCCAGCGAGACCTCGTCCATGGCGGAAGTGTAAGCGCGCCCCAGGGCCCGGCACCCGGCGGAGCCGGGCCCGTCCTAGGACAACTGGCCGTCGTAGTCCGGCAGCTTGAAGGTGCGCTCGGCGTGGCCGCCGACCAGGTCCGTCGTGTTGTTGCCGACGTTGGCGATGATCGTGTAGCCGAGGGACTCGATCCGGGCGCGCTTGCCGGTCTTGTAGGCGCTCACCTCGTCGAAGAGGTCGGGCAGATCACGGACGTAGAGGCCGTCCACCGGGTAGCCGACGCTCCGCAGGTTCCACTTCGTCTCCGAGGCGATGATGCCGGGACGCGCGGTGACGAAGAAGACGGCGACACCGCGGGAGTGCGCGTACCGGGCGAGCTCCAGGGACGCCTGCACCGCGGGTGTGGGGAGCTGGTACCAGGGGTGGAAGTCCGTCTCCAGCGTGGTGTTGTCGATGTCGAAGACCAGCGCGAGTTTCTGGCCGCCGGCGTTCGCGGTGCGCTGGGCGACGTACGGCGTCGCCTGGTCGACGACCCCCTGGACGTCGCGCTGCCAGGTGGCGTAGTCGACGTCGGCCGTCGCCGTCGTGCTCGCGACCGCCCGTACCGGTGCCGGTGCCGCCGCGGCGGACCCCGCCGCCGTGACCGTTCCTCCGATGCCCAGCGCCACGACCGCCGACACCGCGCCCAGCCGGCGTCCCACACCGCGTCCCGTCATGCCAGTCCCCTTTTCACGTCTCACGTCTCAGGTCTGTCTGTGGAGTGCGCGCACAGCGCTACGGCGGCGGTGTTGGCCCGTCGCCGCGGCTGACATGATCCTGGCAGCGCGTGTACGGAGAGGGAAGAGACAGTTACTGATCGGTAGAGAAACGTGGGGGCGGCCCGGTGGCCCCCGGTGCGGTGGCAGACGTCCGCGTCCCGTGTGAGCCTGGGCTCGCGGCGGGGCAACAGCGGAGAGAGGGCTGCTCGGATGCACGCACCGAACATCGTCATCGTCGGCGGCGGTTTCGCCGGGGTCGAGGCCGCCCGCGGTCTGGAGCGGACGCTCGCCCAGGGCGAGGCGCGGATCACCCTGGTCAGCCCCACGGACTACCAGCTGTATCTGCCCCTCCTGCCCCATGTCGCCGCCGGAGTCCTGACGCCGCAGTCCGTCGCCCCCTCGCTGCGCCGGATCCTGCGCCGCACCGCGCTGGTCCCGGGCGGGGTGATCGGCGTCGACACCCAGGCCAAGGTGTGCGTCGTCCGCAAGATCACCGGTGATCTGGTCGATCTGCCCTACGACTATCTGGTGCTGACTCCGGGCAGCGTGACCCGCACCTTCGACATCCCCGGCCTGGCCGACGAGGCGCGCGGCATGAAGACGCTCTCCCAGGCGGTGTACCTGCGCGACCATGTGATCGCCCAGCTCGACCTGGCCGCGGCCACGACGGACGACACGGAGCAGGCGGCGCGGCTCCAGTTCGTCGTGGTCGGCGGCGGATACGCCGGCACCGAGACGGCGGCCTGTCTTCAGCGGCTGACGACGGCGGCGGCGAAGCGCTATCACCCCCGCATCGATCCCGGTCTCATCAAGTGGCACCTGGTCGACGTCGCGCCGAAGCTGCTGCCCGAGCTGGGCGACAAGCTGGGCGCGAGCGCGATGCGGATGCTGAGCGACCGGGGCCTGCACATCTCGCTGGGGACGACCGTCGCCTCCGTCACCAAGGACGAGATCACCCTCACCGACGGGCGGGTGCTGCCCTCGCGGACGCTGGTCTGGACGGCCGGTGTCGCGGCGAGCCCGCTGGTGGACTCGCTGGGCGCGGAGACCGTGCGCGGCAGGATCGTCACGGAGCCCGACTTCAGGGTGCCGGGGCTCGACGGCGTGTTCGCTCTGGGTGACGCGGCGGCGGTGCCCGACCTGGCGAAGGGGGACGGCTCCCCCTGTCCGCCGACCGCGCAGCACGCGGCCCGGCAGGGCCGGCACGCGGCCAAGGTCCTCGCGGCGAAGCTGCGCGGGCAGCCCACCCTGCCGTACCGGCACAAGGACCTCGGCCTGGTGGTCGACCTCGGCGGCCACGACGCCGTCTCCAAGCCGCTGGGCATCGGTCTCAAGGGCGTGCCCGCCCAGGTCGTGGCCCGCGGCTATCACCTGTACGCGCTGCCCACCGGGTCGGCCCGGTTCCGTACGACCGCCAACTGGCTGCTCAACGCCGTCGCGGGCGACGACTTCGTGCGCACCGGCTTCCTCGCGGGCCGCAAGGGCACGCTGCGGGACTTCGAGCGCACGGACGTCTACCTGACGCCGGAGGAAGTGACCGCCCGGACCCGCGCCCACACGTAGCGGCGGTTCGGACCCTCGTCGGTCCGTCGGTCCCGTGGGGTGACCTGGCTCCAGGAGCACCACGTTCTCGCCTCCGTCCGCGCGTCACCGCCCCTTCACGATGGCGGTGAACGCGCGGGCGGGGGCGCACGTATGAGGGGAGGGCTCTCGACCGGAGCTCCCGGCGGCTGTGAGGCCGCCTCCGCTCGGCTTCGGGAGCCCCCGCATGAGGCACGCACGACGACGGATCGTCCGACGGGGGGCGCGGTTCGCGGCTGTCGGCGGCCTGCTCTGCGGAGGCCTGATGGTGACGCACGCGATGGCGAGCGAACCGTCCGACTCGTCGCGTGCCACGGGGAGTTCGGTGCGGTCGGCCGTCACGACGGGGGCGGGGCTGGTGTCCCGGCTGGGCACCGCGCGCACCGCCGGGACGTGGGTCGCCGACGACGGGCGCCCCGTCGTCGCGGTCACCGACACGGACGCGGCAGCGGAGGTGAAGCGGGCCGGTGCCCGCCCGAAGGTCGTGCCGCACAGCATGCGTGACCTCAAGTCGGCGACACGTGAGCTGAGTTCGGCGCCGCGGGTGCCGGGTACCGCCTGGGCGGTGGACTACACGAAGAACGAGGTCGTCGTGCAGGCGGACAGCACCGTCTCGGCGTCGGACTGGTCGCGGATGACGAAGCTGGCCGACGGCATCGGGGACGAGGTGCGGATGCGGCGCACCCAGGGCACGTTCACCACCCGGGTGAACGGCGCCTCGGCGATCTTCTCCACGGGAGGGCGCTGTTCGGCGGGCTTCAACGTCACCAACGCGAGTGGCGAGTTCATCCTCACGGCCGGGCACTGCGGTCCGGCCGGTTCCGTGTGGTTCTCCGACAACTCAGCGCGCCAACAGGTGGGTCGGACCGTCACGACGGCCTTTCCCGGCAGCGACTTCTCCCTCGTGCAGTACGACGCCGGGCAGGCGCCTGCCGCGGGGAGCAACATCGTCGCGATCGGCGGCGGCAACGGTGTACGGATCAACGGCGCCGCCGATCCGGCCGTCGGACAGCGGGTCTTCCGCAGTGGCAGCACCAGTGGTCTGCGCGACGGGAAGGTGACCGCGCTGGGTGCGACGGTCAACTACCCGGAGGGGACGGTGACCGGGCTGATCGAGACCACGGTGTGCGCCGAACCGGGCGACAGCGGAGGCCCGTTGTTCTCCGAGGGCATCGCGCTCGGGGTGACCTCGGGCGGCAACGGCGACTGCACGAGCGGCGGTACGACGTTCTTCCAGCCGGTGACGAAGGCCCTCACGGCGCTCGGAGTACAGCTCGCCGGTCAGGGGCAGGGCGCCGGCGGCGCGGCGGCGACCTCGTCGATCGCGCCCTCCGCGCAGGCTTCGGCGGCCTCGCGGGGCGCGGCCGCGGCACCGGGGTCGGTGGCACCCGGCGCGGTGGAGGCGGTGGGCGGTTCGGGGACGGCGCAGACGTTCGTGTCACGGATCACGGACCCGCGGAACGTCGGCCCGGGCCTGCTCGTCATCGCGGGAAGCATCATCGCGCTGGTGGCGACACGCTTCGTCCGCTCGGAGCAGGACCGCAAGGCCTATCGGAGGCAGTACTCCCAGAGTTGGGGGTGAGTCAGGCGGCCTGTGTGGCCGAGGGCGAGTCGGCTTGTGCCCACTCGAGCACAAGCCGCTGGTACTCCCGCCGCTCTTCCATGCTCAGCGTCCCGCCCGCCCGGAACCACAGGGCCCTAATCTCCTCGTTGACCTGGTCGGCAGAGCGCCTGGTCTCGGTGTCAGGAGTGGTGGACATGATGTGAAGCATACGGTCCTTGCCGTGAAGACGATGTGAGTAAAGGTACACCGGACGACATTACGGACCGTGAAGCTCATCACTCAGGTGCCGGGCTTGCGTCCATACACGTAGACGTCGTCGCCGTTCTTCAGCAGCGACCAGTACTTCTTGGCCGTGGTCGAGGTCATGTTGACGCAGCCGTGCGAGCCAGGCGGGTTCCACATGCTGACGCCCACCGAGTGGAAGGCCTGCCCGCCGTCGAAGAACTGGCTGTAGGGCATGGCCACGTGGTAGATGCTCGACACGTGGTCGATGTGCCGCCAGTAGATCTTCTTCAGGCCGGTGCGGGTCTCGTAGCCGTTGCGGCCGGTGCGGACCGGGACCGGACCGTAGACCAGGCGGCTGCCGTCCTGGATCCAGCTGATCTGCAGCGTGAGGTTGACGCAGGCGATCCGGCCCTTGTTCACCGGGCACTTGCCGTCCTTGTTGGGCTTGTTGCCCACGGCCTTCTGCTTGTTCATGAGATCCATCACGCCCCAGGTGACGGGTCCCGCGTAGCCGATGTTCGGGGTGATGCCGTGCTTGGTCTGGAAGGCCTTGATCGCCTTGCAGTCGGCGCTCGACTGCCGGCCGTCGACCGGACGCCCGAGGAACTTCTCCACCTGCTTCTGGTTCGGGCCGGTGGATGTGGTGCAGCTCGCCGCCTGCGCGGGCGCCGCGCCCAGGGCGAGGGTGAGCGGTGCGACCAGTCCGGTGATCCCGAGCGCGACGGCTCCTCGTCTGCGTATGTCCCCCATGGCGGGCCTTCCGTGTCGTGTCCATCGTGTTGTCTGCCTGCCTAGACCGCCCTTGAGCCCATTTCGTTGTGCGGCGGTTCGAGCTGGGACCGAACGGTGACATTCCTCGCCGATCGGCGTCGCTCGGCATCGGTCCAGTTCCTGCGGATTGGACCGGGGCACGGGCGGGGTGACGTGCCTAGGCTGCGCTCATGCATCCCGCTCTCGCCGAGGACCTCGCGCGTTTCCCCGAACTCCTCCAGGCCGCCCGTGATGTCGCCGCCCGGGAGCTGAGCGGTCTGGACGGCCGCCCGGTCGCCCATCCGGGCGGCGCGCCCGGCCCCGCGCCCCTGCCCGTCGAGGGTGAGGGCGCGACGGGTGCCCTCGCCCGGTTCGCGGGTCAGTGGGCACCGGGGTTCTCCGGCTCCGCCGGCCCGCGCTACCTCGGCTTCGTCACGGGAGGCGCGACACCCGCCTCCCTCACCGGGGACTGGCTGACCGGTGCCTTCGACCAGAACGTGTCCGGGAGTGCCGGTTCCTTCGCGAGCGCCCTGGAGCACGAGACGCTCGGGTGGCTGCGCGAGCTGTTCGGGCTGGGCGAGGAACACCGCGGGGCGTTCGTGAGCGGGGCGACGGTCTCCAACACGGTGGGACTGGCCGTCGCGCGGGAATGGCTCGGTGAACGCCGGGGGGTGTCGGTCGAGCGCGAGGGCGCCGCCGCGCTGGGCCCGGTGACCGTGCTGTCGGGCAGCCCGCACTCCAGCGTCGCCAAAGCGCTGTCCGTGCTCGGCCTCGGCCGGGACAGCCTGCGTCCGGTGCCGGTGCTGCCCGGCAACCGCGAGGCCGTGGACGTCGCGGCGCTGGACGCCGCGCTCGGCGCACTCGACGGCCCTGCCGTCGTCGTGGCGAACGCGGGGACGGTGAACACGGTCGACTTCGACGACCTGCGGGCGATCGCCGCGCTCCGGGAGCGTCACGACTTCTGGCTGCACGTCGACGCCGCGTTCGGCGGCTTCGCCGCCCTGTCCCCCGCGTACGCCCCACTGGTCGCGGGCCTGGACGCGGCCGACTCCGTCTGCGTCGACCTGCACAAGTGGCTGAACGTCCCCTATGACGCGGCCGTGCAGTTCACCCGCCGCCAGGATCTCCAGGTGCGGGTCTTCCACAACGCCTCGCCCTATCTGGGACTCCCCACCGGCGAACCGGACTTCCTGCACCTGACGCCGGAGAACTCCCGCCGGCTGCGGGCGCTCCCGGCCTGGTTCTCCCTGGCGGCGTACGGCCGGGCGGGACATCGCGAGATCGTCGAGCGGAACGTCGCGCTCGCCCGGCGTCTCGGCGAGCGGATCGCCGGCGTGCCGGGACTGCGCCTTCTCGCGCCGGTCCGGCTGAACGTCGTCTGCTTCACGCTCGCCGACGATCCGAGCGAGCGGCGGGTGCGCGAGCTGGCCGCCGCGATCGCCGACTCGGGCGAGGCGTTCGTGACCCCGACGTTCTACGCGGGGACGCACGGACTGCGGGCCGCGTTCAGCAACTGGCGCACGACGGAGGAGGACACGGACCGCGTGTTCGAGGCACTCGTGCGCTCCGGTGCGGACGCGCGCTCCTGAGGCCGTTCAGCCTTCCGCGTCGTCTTCGCCAGGGCGCCGGAGAACCTGCCGGAAGCCGGTGTTGACGGCCAGCACCCCGCCGTCGACGCGCAGGGTCGTGCCGGTGATCCAGGAGGCGTCGGCGGAGGCGAGGAAGGCGACGGCGGCGGCGATGTCTTCCGGTTCGCCGACCCTGCCGAGCGGATACAGCCCGGACGCGATGGCGAGATCGTCCTCGCGGCCCTCCCAGGCCGTCGTGCGGACGGTGCCCGGCGCCACCAGGTTGACGCGCACCCCACGTCGGCCCGCGTGCCCGGCCAGGGTGCGGGTGAGTGACATCAGCCCCGCCTTGGCCGCGCTGTAGGCGTGGTTGCCGAAGTCCTGGATGCCGTTGACGGAGCCGATGGTGACGATGGCGCCGCGGCCCGAGGCCACCAGGTGCGGGAGGGCCGCGCGCGAGCAGCGGTAGGCGCCGCTCAGCGTGATGTCCAGGTCCAGGGCCCAGTCCTCGTCCCCCTCGTCCTCGAAGAGCGGGGCGTCCGGGGTGCACCGGTAGGCGTTGTTGACCAGCACGTCGAGGGAGCCGAAGGTCTCCACCGCGTACGCCACCGCGGCCTCGACCTGGGTCCTGTCGCCCACGTCGCAGGTGAACGCCTCGGCGCGGCCGCCGAGTTCGCGCAGCGTGCCCGCGGCCTTCTCGGCCGCCGCCAGGTCCACGTCGGTGACGAGGACCTGGGCACCCTCCTCGACGAACCGGCGGGCGGTCGCCGCGCCGATGCCCCGGGCAGCGCCCGTGATCAGAACTCCGTGTCCCTCGAATCGCCTCATCGCAGTCATGGCAGGGAACGTACTGCCATGATCGCCGCCGCGACAGACGTCGTACGCCCGCGATCTCGTCCGGGCCGCGGACCTCCGGCTCCCTGATTGCGGCGCCGGCCGCCCTCGTGGGCGGTTCCCTCACCGGTAGCCGGTCACGTCCGCGGGCCTCCCCTTGTCCTGGACCTCGACCATGTAGCGCCAGGCGTCCGGGCGGCTGCCGTCCCGGTCGGTGAAGCCGTACTCCCGGGCGAGCCGACCGCCGGAGAGCGACTGCCCGTTCCAGCGGGCGACGTCCGGGTCAGCGGCCAGCGCGGCGACCGCGCGCCCCACGTAGAACGGCGTCTCGGAGATGGCGAAGTGCGGGACGCGTTCCTCGGCGTCGTGCCAGTTCTCCTCGGTCACGCCGAAGGCTTCGAGCATGATCTCCGAGCGCATCCAGCCGGGGGTGAGGGCGACGGCCGTGGCGCCGCGCGGGCCCAGTTCGTGTCCGAGGGCGAACGCCATGCGCAGGACGGCCGACTTGGCGATGTCGTAGAAGAAGGAGACCCGGTAGGTGTCGCGGTTGTACTCCGCCGTGCCGTCGGTCATCTCGACGACCAGGCCGCCGGACGTGCGCAGCAGCAGGGGCAGGGCGTGGTGGCTGGTGACGGCGTGCGTCTCGACGGCGAGCCGCAGGAGGCGCAGGCCGTTGTCGAGGTCGTGCTCCCAGACGGGGGTGTCCCACTCGAAGAGTTTCTCGGAGCCCCAGATGTCGTTCACCAGGACGTCCAGGCGCCCCTGTTCGTCCGCGATGCGGGCGACGAGGGCCTCGACCTCGGCCGGTACGAGGTGGTCCGTGGGGACGGCGATGCCCCGGCCGCCTGCAGCGGTGACCAGGTCGGCGGTGTCCTCGATGGTCTCCGGACGGTCGTACTCGGAGCGCCGGGCGCGGGTGCTCCGCCCGGTCACGTAGACGGTGGCGCCCGCCGCGCCCAGTTCCACCGCGATCCCACGGCCCGCTCCCCTGGTCCCGCCCGCGACCAGCGCGACCTTGTCCCGCAGCGTGCCTTCCGACGGCCCTGACATGTCCGACCTCCGTACCATGGCGCACCCGGGCTGTCCCCGCCCGTGTGTCGCTCCGAGCCTCTCCCGGAAGCCGGACATCTTGTGTCAGGTATTTCGGAGCGTTGCGGCTGTGTCGCGGCGTGCCTGCCCGGCGGGCCCAGGGAGGGCCGCCGGGTCCGGCTCGTGCGGGCGGCTCGTACGGGTGTCAGTGCCCGCGGGCGATCCACTCCTCCAGGTGGGGGGCCTCCGCGCCGATCGTGGTCGTGTCGCCGTGTCCCGTCCGCACGACCGTGTCGGCCGGCAGGGCGAGCAGCCGGTCACGGATCGAGTCGATGATCGTCGGGAAGTGGGAGTAGGACCGGCCGGTCGCGCCCGGCCCGCCCTGGAAGAGGGTGTCACCGGAGAACAGGGTGCCGAGGCCCGGGTCGTAGAGGCAGACCGCGCCCGGTGCGTGGCCCGGGGTGTGCAAGACGGTGAGGTCCGCGCCCGCCGCCGCGATGACCTGCCCGTCCTGGAGCCAGGCGTCGGGCAGCCGGTCCGGGTGCGTGACCTTCCACAGGGGGAGGTCGTCGGGGTGCAGCCAGATCGTGGCACCGGTGCGCTCGGCCAGCGCCGGGGCCGCGTCGATGTGGTCGTTGTGGGCGTGCGTGCACACGATCGCGGTCAGCCGGCGGTCGCCCACCGCCTCGACGATGGCGTCGGCGTCGTGCGCGGCGTCGATGACGATCGCCTCGTGGTCGTCGCCCACGATCCACACGTTGTTGTCGACGTCCCAGGTGCCGCCGTCGAGCGAGAACGTGCCCGAGGTGACGAGGAGTTCGATGCGGGCGGCCATCACAGCATCACCACCGAGCGCAGCACGTCGCCGTGGTGCATCCGCTCGAAGGCGGCCTCGATGTCGTCCAGCGCGATCGTCTCGCTGACGAACGCGCCGAGGTCCAGGCGGCCCTGGAGGTGCAGGTCGATCAGCATCGGGAAGTCGCGGGAGGGCAGACAGTCGCCGTACCAGGACGACTTGAGGGAGCCGCCGCGGCCGAAGACGTCGAGCAGCGGGAGTTCGAGCTTCATCTCCGGGGTGGGGACACCGACGAGGACGACCGTGCCGGCGAGGTCGCGGGCGTAGAAGGCCTGCTGGTACGTCTCCGGGCGGCCCACGGCGTCGATGACGACGTCGGCGCCGAAGCCGCCGGTCAGGCCGCGGATCGCCTCGACGGCGTCGTTCTCACGGGAGTTGACGGTGTGGGTCGCGCCGAGCTTCTCGGCGGTCGTCAGCTTGCGGTCGTCGATGTCCACGGCGATGATCTTCGCGGCGCCCGCGAGGCGGGCCCCCGCGATCGCCGCGTCGCCGACTCCGCCGCAGCCGATCACGGCGACCGTGTCGCCCCGGCCGACGTTGCCCGTGTTGATGGCAGCCCCGATGCCGGCCATCACCCCGCAGCCGAGGAGACCGGCCACCGCCGGGGAGACGGAGGGATCGACCTTGGTGCACTGGCCGGCGGCGACGAGCGTCTTCTCCGCGAAGGCGCCGATACCCAGCGCCGGGGACAGCTCGGTGCCGTCCGTCAGGGTCATCCTCTGCTTCGCGTTGTGGGTGTCGAAGCAGTACCAGGGCCGCCCGCGCAGACAGGCACGGCACTGCCCGCACACCGCGCGCCAGTTGAGGACGACGAAGTCGCCGGGTGCCACGTCCGTGACCCCGTCGCCGACCGACTCCACGATCCCGGCCGCCTCGTGACCGAGCAGGAACGGGAAGTCGTCGTTGATTCCGCCCTGCTTGTAGTGCAGGTCGGTGTGACAGACCCCGCAGGCCTGGATCTTCACCACGGCCTCGCCGGGTCCCGGATCCGGCACGACGATGGTCTCGACACGCACCGGCTCGTTCTTGCCCGGTGCGATCACGCCCCGTACTTCCTGCGCCATGTGACTGAACCCCTTTTCGTAGTCGACGTTCCGTCGAACGACCCTACGGTGTGACCGGCCGGTAGAAGGCCAGGTGGCCCCGGCGTCCGGGGTCCCGTCGCCGACGTAGCCTGAGTGTCCCGTCTCAACTCCCGCGAGGAGCGCCGTGAGCCTGACCGACACCGCGGGGCAGGTGCCCCCGTGGCGCCTGCTGCTCGGGTACGTACGACCGCACCGCTGGGCGCTGTTCGCGGGCGCGCTGCTCGCGCTCGCCACCGGGGCGACCGGCCTGGTGCTGCCGCTGGTGGCGCGCGGGCTGATCGACGACCTGTCGCACGACCGTGCGATCGGCCGCGCGCTGCTCGGGATGGCCGCGCTGGTGGTGACCAACACGGCGGTGGGGGCGCTGGGTTCGTTCGTGCTGCGGCGCACCGCCGAGTCGGTGGTGCTGGGCGCGCGGCGCGCCCTGTCGTCGTATCTGCTGCGGCTGCGGATACCCGCGGTGGACCGCAGTGAGCCCGGCGACCTGATGGCCCGCATCACCTCGGACACGACCCTGCTGCGCGAGGTCACCACCGATTCGCTGGTCGGCCTCGGCACGGGTGGTCTCACGCTGGTGGCGACGGTCGTGATGATGGGGCTGGTCGACGTGGTGCTCCTCGGCGTCACCGTGGGCGTGGTGCTGTGCGCGGGGACGGTGCTCGGCCTGATCGTGCCGCGCATCAACCGGGCCAGCAGGCGGGCGCAGGACGCGGTCGGGGCGATGGGGGCAGCGCTGGAGCGGACCCTCGGCGCCCTGCGCACGGTCAAGGCCTCCGGCGCGGAGCACCGCGAGGAGGCGACCGTCCACGCGGCGGCCGAGGAGTCCTGGCGGCAGAGCGTGCGGGCCGCCAAGTGGTCGGCGGCGGCGGGCAACACGGCCGGTCTGGCCATGCAGACCGCCTTCATCACGGTCCTCGCGGTGGGCGGCGCCCGCGTCGCGACGGGCGCCATCGACGTGGGCACCCTGGTCGCCTTCCTGCTCTACGTGTTCTATCTGATGTCGCCCATCCAGCAGGTGGTGGGAGCGGTCACGCAGTACCAGTCCGGCGCCGCCGCCCTCTCCCGGATCGAGGAGGCCCTGCGGCTGCCCGCCGAACCGGCCGCCCGGCCCGCGCCGCTGCCCACCCCGGGCGCCGAGCCCGCCGCGCTCGCCTTCGACGACGTCCGCTTCCGGTACGCGGACGATCTGCCGTACGTCCACCACGGGGTGACGTTCACCGTCCCGGCCCGTGGACTCACCGCGTTCGTCGGCCCGTCCGGCGCGGGCAAGACCACGGTGTTCTCGCTCATCGAGCGGTTCTACGACCCCGAGGCCGGCCGGATCACGGTGGACGGCCGGGCGCTGGAGGACTGGGACCTGCCGCTGCTCCGGTCCGCCATCGGATACGTGGAGCAGGACGCCCCGGTGCTGTCGGGTTCGCTGCGGGACAACCTCCTGATGGGCAATCCCGAGGCGGAGGAGGGCGAGCTGACCCGGGTGCTCAAGACGACCCGCCTGGACGGTCTGGTCTCCCGGCTGCCGCGCGGGCTCGAGACGCTCGTCGGCCATCGCGGCACGAAGCTGTCGGGCGGTGAGCGCCAGCGCGTCGCGATCGCCCGGGCCCTGCTGCGCCGTCCCCGGCTGCTGCTCCTCGACGAGGCCACCTCGCAGCTCGACGCCGTGAACGAGGCCGCGCTGCGGGACACGGTCGCCGACGTGGCGCGGACGACGACGGTGCTGGTGGTCGCGCACCGGCTGTCCACCGTGACGACGGCCGACCGCATCGTGGTCATGGACGCCGGCCGCGTCCGCGCCGTCGGCACGCACCGGGAGCTGGTGGCCGCCGACCCGCTCTACGCCGAACTGGCCACCACCCAGTTCCTCGCGACCGCCGGCTGAGCCGGGGAGGGCCCGACCGGTGCCGGGGAGCGCGGCAGAGGCCGGCGAAGGGACGGGCCGGGGCCGCCGTCGGCACCCGCCCAGGGTCCGGCACCGGCACCGGCACCGGCCGAAATGTGCCGTTGCCGCCCCTTCCGGCGAGGCCGCGGCGATCGCCTCGGGGGGGGTGCCGCGGTCATCGCCCAGAAGGGGTCGAGGTCATCGCGCCGGACCGCACCGGGGCCAGGAACAGGGGAACTGTCGTGCGGATCGGCGCGAAACAGCGGTGATCCACACGACCCCTCCCGAACCGCCACCGTTCGCTCACGGTGAGCGATGTCCTGGAATTCCTTGGCCGAGGACCGCCTCTCCTTTAAGGTGATGCCTCCTTCCGCCACTCGGGGCGCCGTCCGCTCGGCGTGCGCCCCTCACCAGGCGGCAGGGCACGTCCCACCCGGATACACAGGCGACTCATGACGGTCAACATCGGACACCCGGCCGGGCAGGCCATCCCCGAGGACACCTCCGCGGCCTCCGTCGGCACACCCGCCGGGCTGGAAGTGGTCCCGCTGGCCGCCCTGCGCGCGGCGTCCCACAGCCGTGGGAGCGGTGTCGACGTGCCGCAGCGCCCCACCTGTCACCACCTGCTGACGCTCTCCTCCGGCACCGCGCGGCCCGCCGTGGACTTCACCGCCTACGACGTCCGGCCGGAGACCTGGCTGTGGGCCCGCCCCGGGCAGGTCCTCCAGTGGGGAGACCTCACGCACGCCGAGGGAACGCTGATCGTCTTCGAGCGCGACGTCCCGGACCCGGCCACCGTGCGGGCGGCGGGGCTCGACGATCCGCACGCGCGGGTGCTGCGCATCCCGGAAGCCGAGGACGCCGTGTCCCTGCGGGTGGCGGCCGATCATCTGCGGCACGAGTTCCTGGGCCGCGGCGGACTCCCGGCCGACGCGCACACCGCCGTACTGCGTCGCCTGCTGGACGTGCTGATCCTGCGCGTGGCCCATCTCGGCACGCCGGGCGACCCGGGCCACGAACCAAGCGAAACCTTTCTGCGGTTCCGTGGCGCGGTCGAGCGGGACTTCGCGCGCACCCGCCGTGTCGACGACTACGCCGTCGCCCTCGGCTACTCGACGCGGACACTGTCCCGGGCGACCCTGGACGCGGCGGGGGTCGGCGCCAAGGAGTTCGTCGACCGCCGGGTCGTCCTGGAGGCGAAGCGGCTGCTCGCCCACACCGACCTGCCGGCCGCCCGGATCGCCGGCCGGCTGGGCTTCTCCAGCGCCACGAACTTCGCGAAGTACTTCCACCAGCGGGCCGGTCAGGCCCCGATCGCGTTCCGCACCACGGTCCGGGGGGAGAGCCCGGCCGGGGCCTGAGCCCCGGACTTGCCTCCCGCGCGTGGGCGCCCACCGGGTGAACACCGCCGGCGGCACACACGGAGGGCCTCCGCGGAACGTGATCGTTTCGCGGAGGCCCTCCGTCGCGGCGCCGGAACCGGCGGTCGCGCTGCTAGCTCTCGATGCCGCCGAGGAGCCCGGTGACGGGCGCGGCCAGGTCGGTGACCTGGTGGAGCTGGTTCAGGTCGTTCAGCCCGTTGAGGCCCTTGAGCTGCTCGGAGGGCCGCGGGAGCTGCGCCTGGTGCTCGGCCGGGATGTCGCTCAGGGCGAGCGAGTCGAGCGTCGCGATGGGGTTCAGCTTCCCGGCGTCGTGGGCCTCGGAGCCCGCCGCGGCCGCCATCGGCGCGGCGAGTCCCGTGACGCCGATGGCGAGACCAACGGCGGCGGCGATACGTCGTGTTGAGATCATGCTTTCAGCAACGGCCGCAGCCCCCGGCCGGACACGGGCCGCTCGCCGGGCTCACCCGAGAGGCTCATCCCGTGGGCCCGCGTTTGCCGTGCGCCCCGGGGCGGAGGAGTCTCGGTACAGAGGCCCTTCGCGGTCGGCTCCTGGCCGGTCGCGGACTTCCCGAGGAGGTCACCATGGGCACAGCGGCAGCCCCCGCCTTCGACACCGAAGCGCTGCGCCGGGGCATCGAAGGACACAGGGCGGCAGATCTGCTGTCGCTCTACGCCGACGACGCGGAACTGCGTGTCGTCGACCGGAACACCCAGCCCAGCCATCCGATGGTCAAACACGGTCGCGCCGAGATCGGCGACATGCTCGACGACGTGTACAGCCGGGACATGACGCACAGGATGGACCAGTGCGTCGTCCAGGGCGACCACGTCGCCTTCACCGAGTCCTGCGAGTACCCCGACGGGGTCCGGGTGATGAGCACGTCGATGATGTCGCTCCGCGACGGGAAGATCGTCGACCAGACGCTGGTCCAGGCATGGGACGAGTAGGAAGGAACTGGCCGAAGGTCCAGATCAGGTCCAGTCTGACCTGGACCTTCTCGGCGACCGCGGGAATGGGCCGGTCCCGGCCCACGCGGGCGCGGCGCCGGCCGGTCTCCGCGGCGGGCCTGCGGGTGTCCGCCTCTCTGCTGGACTCGCTCCTCAGAGCGGCGCGTTCCCAGCCGCCGCCGGGGACTGGGCGGGCCGCCCGCCGGCTGCGTATCCGACGGCGGTGAGCCCGACCCCCGGCGCCGGTGGGCGGACGGGGATCGCCGGTGCCGGTCGGCCCGAAGCCGCAGTTCCGCCGGAGCGGACCGTCCCGGGAGACGAGCGGGCCGGAGCGGTCAGCGCAGCCACGCGGAGTAGGACATCACGTCGCCCGCCTTCACGCCGTACTCGCGCTCGCCCCGGGTGACGGTGTCCTCCAGACCGAGGACCGATCCGGTCGCCGGGTCCAGGATGAGCATCCTGCGGACCGCGTGGGCCTTGTCGTCGTAGACGTACGCCTGCCCGGGGCGGCCCAGCCGGTCGGTCACCGCTCCGACGGGGCGCAGGCCCGGCGCTTCGGCGAGGACGCGGGTGAGCGCGGCGGTCTCGCGGCTGCCGAGCGTCCAGTTGGCCAGCAGCTCGCTGACGGCGTCGAGGAGTCCGGGGGTGTCCATGGCGTCGAGCCGATCGATCTCCTCCAGGTAGGCGCGCAACCGCCGTGCGTCGTGCGGGGGTTCGGCGCTCGGCGGGGCGTCGCTCCAGCTCGGCGGGTACGTCTGCCGGCTGATGACGTGGCCGTCCTCGACCGTGCGGGGGACGGGGTCGGCGTCGGTGACGACGGGCTTCCCGGGGTGGCGCGGGTCGGTCGCCACGACCAGCTCCGTGTGACTGCCGTCCGGCGCCCAACGCACGACGCGTTCCTCGGGCAGGGTGACGGGCGGCCGGGCTCCGGGCCCCGAGGTCATGCTCAGGCTCCAGGTCTGGACGTGGGTGCCCTGGCGGAGCCGGAGTCCCGCGCCCTGCGCTGCGGCCCGGTCGGCGAGCACGTCCAGAGGCAGCGGGGCGGAGCCGGTCTCGACGATGAGGGGGCGCGGGGCGGCGACGGCGGGGACGGTGCCGGGCCCGGACAGGGTCAGGGCCAGGACGACGGCGCCGACGGCGGCGGCGGCCGTGACGGTCCAGGCCCAGTCGCGGGGGCGGCGCGGCCGGAGGGCGTCGAGCAGCCGGCCGAGGTGGGGCGGGCGGCCGGTCCGGGCGGGGTGTTCGCGGCCGGTGCGGGTCAGGACCCGGAGACGGCGTTCGGCCCCCGGGTCGAGCGGGCGGTCGTGGAAACGGGGGTCGTCGGCGGGCACCGGGTTGGCGCGGCGCAGCAGGTCGAGTTCGTCAGCCATGGCCGTGTTCCTTCGGGGTGTCGCGACGGAGGGGTGCGGGACCGGCGGCCACGCTGGTCCGCGGGCCGTCTATCTCGGCGGCGAGCCGGCGGCGGGCGCGGTGCAGACGCATCGCCGCGGCGCGGCTGCCGCAGCCGAGCGCGACGGCGATCTCGTCGACACCGAGTTCCTCCCAGGCCGTCAGGCGCAGGACTTCCTGGTCGGCCGGGGAGAGTCGGCCCAGCGCCTCGTGCACCCAGTCGGCGGGCGAACCGGCGTCGGGGCCCTGGACGACGTGCTTGCCGTGCGCGCTCTCGTCGTTGCCGATCCGGTCGAGGAGCCTGCGGCGGCGCCCGTAGCCGCGTACCGCGTTGGCCAGGCAGTGCCGGGCCACCCCGTACAGCCAGGGAAGAGGGGTGGCCGGGAGGTCGTTCCGCCGTCGCCAGGCGACGGTGAAGACCTCGGCCACCACCTCCTCGACATCACTGCTCCGGCCGTCCAGTCGCCGCGCAACGTAGCGGCTGACCGCCCAGTAGTGCTCGCGATAGGCAGCGGCGAAGCTCTCGTCGTTGCTCATGATGGGTAGGTGTCCGGCACGTCCCTCGTGGTCACACCCGTCCGGTGTGACGCTCGTCGCAGGCCCCCAGTGTGACGGCCGTACGGACGCCGGACACAGGCGGGGCATGGAGAGCAACACTGACACGGCGCTGCCCGCGCCCCCTCCGGTGCGCGTACGCCGCCGGGGAACCGCCGCGGTGGGATGGCTGACCACCACGGACCACAAGACGATCGGCACGCTCTATCTGGTCACGGCGTTCGGGTTCTTCTGCCTGGCCGGGGTGATGGCGCTGCTGATGCGCGCCGAACTGGCGCGCCCCGGGTTGCAGATCATGTCGAACGAGCAGTTCAACCAGGCGTTCACGATGCACGGCACGGTCATGCTGCTGATGTTCGCGACGCCGCTGTTCGCCGGGTTCGCGAACTGGATCATGCCGTTGCAGATCGGTGCGCCCGATGTGGCGTTCCCCCGGTTGAACATGCTGGCCTACTGGCTCTATCTGCTCGGTTCGCTCATCGCGGTCGGCGGGTTCCTCACCCCACAGGGTGCGGCGGACTTCGGCTGGTTCGCGTACGCCCCGCTGTCGGACGCGGTGCACTCGCCGGGTGTCGGGGCCGACATGTGGATCATGGGCCTGGCCTTCTCCGGCTTCGGCACGATCCTCGGTTCGGTCAACTTCATCACGACGATCATCTGCATGCGGGCGCCCGGCATGACGATGTTCCGGATGCCGATCTTCGTGTGGAACGTGCTGCTCACGGGTGTTCTGGTGCTGCTCGCGTTCCCCGTGCTCGCGGCGGCGCTGTTCGCTCTGGAGGCGGACCGGAAGTTCGGTGCCCACGTCTTCGACGCGGCGAACGGAGGGGCGCTGCTCTGGCAGCACCTCTTCTGGTTCTTCGGGCATCCGGAGGTGTACATCATCGCGCTGCCCTTCTTCGGGATCATCAGCGAGGTGATCCCGGTGTTCTCGCGCAAGCCGATGTTCGGGTACATGGGTCTGATCGGAGCGACCATCGCGATCGCGGGCCTGTCGGTGACCGTGTGGGCGCACCACATGTATGTCACCGGCGGTGTCCTGCTGCCCTTCTTCTCGTTCATGACGTTCCTGATCGCGGTGCCGACGGGGGTGAAGTTCTTCAACTGGATCGGCACGATGTGGCAGGGTTCGCTGTCCTTCGAGACGCCGATGCTGTGGGCGGTCGGCTTCCTGGTGACCTTCGTGTTCGGCGGCCTGACCGGTGTGATGCTGGCCTCGCCGCCGATGGACTTCCCGATCTCGGACAGCTACTTCGTGGTGGCGCACTTCCACTACGTGATCTTCGGTACGGTCGTGTTCGCGATGTTCTCCGGATTCCATTTCTGGTGGCCCAAGTTCACCGGCCGGATGCTCGACGAACGCCTCGGGAAGATCACCTTCTGGACGCTGTTCATCGGCTTCCACGGCACCTTCCTCGTCCAGCACTGGCTGGGTGCCAACGGCATGCAGCGCCGGATCCCGGACTACCTGGCGGTGGAGGGGCTCACCACGCTCAACACGGTGTCCACGATCTCGTCGTTCCTGCTCGGCATCTCGTTCCTGCCGTTCCTCTACAACGTCTGGAAGACCGCCCGGTACGGGGTGAAGGTCGAGGTCGACGACCCGTGGGGGTACGGCCGTTCACTGGAGTGGGCCACCTCCTGTCCGCCGCCGCGTCACAACTTCCGTGTCCTGCCGCGCATCCGGTCGGAGTCCCCGGCGTTCGACCTGCACCATCCCGAGATCGGTGCCGTTCACGCCGTCCGGTCGGAGCCGGCGAGCAAGGAGCTGCGGTGACCCCCATGGACGAACCTCCGACAGCGGCGGGTGCCCTGATCAGGGAACTGGAAGGCCATCTCCTCATCGCGGCCGCGCGGGCCGAGGGCCACGACGAGGCGGTCCGCTTCGCCGGCTCGCTGGCATGGCTGACGGACAGTCAGCGGGCGGAGGTGGAGGCCCGTTTCGAGGAGGCGCACCTCGCGCTCGCCCGGCTGTCCTGGGAGCACACCGTCCGCCGGGCGGGCGAGGTGCGGGCCGAGTACGAGGCGAGGTACCGCACCCTGTGCCGGCGCTGGTGCGCGGCGGCGCTCGTGGGCGCGGTCCTCGTGCTGGCGGCGCTGGCGCTGACGACCGTGCCGGGCGGGTAGTCCCGCTCAGTCCCGGGCCGGGACCGCGCCGGCGACGGCCTCCTGCGGGCGCAGCAGCATCGGGGAGGCCAGGTCCACCAGGTCGTGCAGGAGGGCGAGATGGGCGGCGTCCCCGCCGAGTTTGCCGAGGAGTGCGTGCGCCCCGTCCCGGAAGCGGATGAGGTCCTCCTCGTACCGGCGGAGCACGTCCGGTGCGAGGAGAGTCGCGGTGAGGGCCGCACGGGCCTCGGGTGAACGCCGTGCGTCGGCGTGCATCCGGAGGACCTCGTCGACACCGTCGGGCGCGGCGTCGTCCAGGGCGCAGGCCAGCAGGTAGGTCACCGTGCCGTTGGCCAGGTCCTCGTTGCGGCCGGTCAGGATGTCGTGCTGGTCGTTGAACAGCTGCCACAGGATGCCGAAGGCGTTGCCGAACTCCCGCCACAGCGCGACGCGTTCGTCCGTCCGTCCGGCCAGCTCCGCGGCCATGGCGGTGACCATGCTGAAGGGCGCGCCGGACTTGCCGAGGTACGCCGCGATCACCGCCTCGCGCGTGGCGGCGCCGACGTCCGCGCGCAGGTCCCTCAACTGTCCCTCGGTCGCGTTGATCCAGCACCGGACGACCTCGGCGGACAACGGTCCGCGTGCCGCCTCGGGGATCCGCGAGGACTGGACGACGAGCAGCGGCAGCATGGTTCCGCCGACGAGGGTGGCGAGCAGGGCCTCGCTCTCGTCGAGACTCCCGGCTGCGGCGGCGGCCTGGCCGTCCGCGAGGTCGTCCAGGTAGCACGCGGCGGTCCACCACAGGTCACTGACGACGGCGAGTGGGACGGCCGGTCCGGGCGCGCCCGTCTCCACGCCGTGGACGATCAGGGGCAGCACGCCGAGGGGATGGGTGAACGTCCGGTGCTCCAGGAGTTCGGCGACCACCGCCCGGACCGAACCGGCCGACGCTCCCAGCAGATCGAGCACGGCCTCGCGCTCCGCCCGGATGTCCGAGGACATCTCACGATGCAGATCCATGTACGACATCACCTGCACGGGCCCCACCCCCACCACGGAGATTAATCGAGCACTGATTCGATCATTCGGCATCACCGGGAGCTAGGGCGAATTTGGGCCATGGCCGGATTTTTGCCATCCGGCCCGGTGCGCCGTGGGCGAGCGGCGGCAGACCCCCGATCCGGACGTCGGCCGGTCCGCCGCCGATCCGCGACGGGCAGGGGCCCGGAGGGGGTCGGGACGGCCGTGCGACCGCCATACTGACCGTCGTGCGAGTAGCGATCATGACCGCGGGTTCGCGGGGCGACGTGGCACCGTTCACCGGGCTCGGACACGGCCTGGTGCGGGCCGGGCACCACGTCACCCTGGTGACCCACGGATGCTTCGAGCCGCTGGTCGCCGGTTCGGGGGTGGGGTTCCACGCGCTCCCCGTCGACCCCCGGGCGGAGCTGGAGTCGGCGCGCGGACAGCGGCTGCACCGCAGCGTCACCGGGGTCGGCAGGATCGCGCGGCTCGTCGAGATGGCCCGGGCACTCGTCGGCAGCCTGACCGAGGACCTGATCGCGGCCGCCCGCTCCAGCGACGTCCTCCTGCTGTCCGGCTCGCTGGGGCCGCTCGGGCTCGCCGTCGCGGAGGGGCTGTCCCTACCGAGCATGGGTGTTCATCTCCAACCACTGTCCCCCACAACCGAGTTCGCTCCTCCGGTCCTGGGTGTCCGGTCCTGGGGGCCGACCGTCAACCGAGCGGCCGGGACCGGGGTGAGCCTGGCCGTCGAGCGGGTCTACGCGGACACCGTGCGGACCCTGCGCGCCCGGCTCGGGCTGCCGCCGCTCGGACCCCTCGCGGCACACCGCTCCCGGGAAGGGCGCGACTGGCCCGTCCAGCACGGCTTCAGCCCACTGGTCGTCCCCCGCCCGCACGACTGGCGGCCCGGCCTCGCCGTGTCCGGCTACTGGTGGCCCTTCGACCGTACGGACGCCCAACTTCCCTACGCACTGCGGGACTTCCTGGACGCCGGGCCGCCGCCGGTCTTCGTCGGACTGGGCAGCGCCACCGTCCCCGATCCCGGGCGACTGAGCGCCGAGGTCGTGCGCGCGCTGCGGGCGGCCGGGCTGCGCGGCGTGATCCAGCGCGGGTGGGGCGAACTGCACGCCACCGGCGACGACATGATCACGGTCGGCGAGGTGCCGCACGCACTGCTCTTCCCCCGCGTGGCCGCCGTGGTCCACCACGCCGGAGCGGGCACGACGGCCGCCGGACTGCGGGCCGGAGTCCCCGCCGTGCCGGTGCCGATCCAGTTCGACGAGGGCTTCTGGGCCGCCCGACTCGTGTCCCTCGGCGTCTCGCCGGGTGGGTTCACCCCGCGGGGGCTGCGCGCCGACCGGTTGGCGGCGGCCCTGGTGCGGGCGACCACGGACCCCGCGTACCGTCGGCGCGCCCAGGACCTGGCGGAACAGCTGCGCGCCGAGGACGGCGTCGCCCCGGTCGCCCGGGCCCTGGGCCGGCTGGGGACCTGAGCGGACCGCCCGCCCCTCACGGGCTCGGGCCACCCGCCCGCTCATCTCCCACGATCGTCAACCACCCGCCCTGCGCGTCACGTTCAGCAGGTACTCCTTCCGGTCCAGCGGGTTCATGTCCGTCCGCGGGCGGTCCGGGATCGCGCCGGGCGCGACGGGCGCGTAGTGGTCGAAGGCGCACTCCAACTCGCCCTCACCCCGCGTCAGTCCCGGGAGCAGCTGCTCCAGACCATGTGTCTCCATGACGGGCAGGACGCCCTCCAGAACGCAGGTGGCTCCGAGCATCCGGGTGGTCCGCGGCACGGCACGCCGCCGGGCGAGCACCGGCAGCACGACGGCCAGCGTGTCCGCGGGAGCCTCCAGGCGGAAGCGGTTCACCGGCTCGTTGACCCGGCTTCCGGCCGCCCGCAGGGCGTCCATCAGCACCAGCGGGGTGAGCCCACGGAAGTCGGCGCCCGTGCTGGACATGCTCTTGTCGAAGCGCTGGTGGGCGTGGCTCTGGCGTGGTGAGTAGCCCGAGTGCGTCATCGTGACCGTGCAGTCGGTGACCTGCCAGCCGTGCACGCCCTGTCGCAGCGTCTCCTGGACGGTGTCCTCGACCGCCTTGAAGAACGCGTAGGGCATCGAACCGAGTTCGACCTCGAGACGGAAGGAGACGCCCGAGCCGACCGGCGCCGCCTCGACGCGGAGTCCGACGGTCGCGAGGAAGGGGTTGGCGTCCTTCTTGTTGAACTCGACCGCCGCGCCCGTGCCGACCGGCCGTTCGACGCAGAGCGGGGTCGTCTCGCGGAACACGACGTCGATTCCGAACTCGTCGGCCAGCGTCGCCTGGATGACCTCCTTCTGCACCTCGCCGTAGAGGGAGACGGAGATCTCCCCCCGCACGTCGTCCTGACGGAGGTCGATCAGCGGGTCCTGTTCGGCGAGTTGGGTGAGCGCGAGATGCAGCGCTCCCCTGTCATCCGTGCGGTGGGGCGAGACGACCGTCTCGAGGGTCGGCGGCGCGAAGTGGTGCCCGTCCGCCGAAGAGGTCCGCGGCGCGCCGAGGGTGTCGCCGATCCGCACCGCGCCGAGTCCCCAGAGCCGGGCGATGCGCCCCGCGGTCACGGACTCCGCCCCGACCGCCGAGCCCCCGTCGAAGACGCTGATCGCGGTGACCTTCCCCTCCTCGCCGCCGTGCAGGGGGAGCCGGTCGCGGGTGCGCAGGGTGCCCGAGAACATGCGCGCGTACGCGATCTTCTCCCCGGCCGCTCCGCGTTCGACCTTGAACACGGTTCCCGAGACGGGCGCTTCGGCGTCCGCCTTCGCCCCTGGCAGCAACTCCCGCACACCGGAGATCAGTTCGGTGACCCCGGCGCCGGTCACCGCAGAGCCGAAGAAGACCGGGTGGACCAGGGCGGCCCCGGTCTGCTCGACGAGCGCGGAGCGCAGTCGGTCGTACGACACGCGGTCCTCGACGTAAGCGGCGAGGAGTTCCTCGTCGTGGTCGGCGAGCGGATCGAGGAGGTGGCGACGCAGTCGGGCGGCCGGGTACGGGGTGAAGTGCGCGGCACGGGTGCCCGGTTCGCCGACCTCGCCCATCGGGACGATCGCCGGGGTGAGCCGCTCGGCGATCCGCTCCAGGACCTCCGCGCAGCGCGCGCCACGGCGGTCGATCTTGTTCACGAAGATCAGCGTCGGGATGCGCAGCCGCTGCAGGGTGCGCATGAGGACACGGGTCTGCGCCTGGACGCCCTCCACGGCCGAGACGACGAGGACGGCGCCGTCGAGCACACCGAGGACCCGCTCCACCTCGGCGATGAAGTCCGGGTGTCCGGGGGTGTCGATGAGGTTGACGGTGGTGTCGTCGACAGCGAAGGAGACGACGGCCGATTTGATGGTGATGCCGCGCTGCCGCTCCAGCGCGAGAGAGTCGGTCTGGGTGTTGCCGTCGTCGACGCTGCCGATCTCGTCGATGACCCCGACCGTGTGGAGGAGCCGCTCGGTCAGGCTCGTCTTACCGGCGTCTACGTGCGCCAGAATTCCCAGGTTCAACAAGTGCACCGCGTGTCATGTCCTTCGAAATGGGAGTGGTTCCTTCCTGGGGGGACATGAACGGTGCGCGCATGGGTGCTCCTCGGTGCCGGTGAACGCTTCCCGCTCACTCCAGCAGGCGGCGCCACCCGACAGCAACGGATTAACGCTCAACCAACGGTCGTCGGTGGCCCGTCGGGACGAGGCGGCGGACGGTCGGGATCAGCCGGTGCGCGGGGGCAGCCGGTGCAGGGTGACGTCGGTGAGCCGGCTGTCGTCGGTCACCGTCGCGGTCATGAACGTGCAGTGCGGCTGCCGGCGCCGGTCGGTCGGGGAACCGGGGTTGAGCAGCCGCAGGCCCGTCGGCGCGGTGGTGTCCCAGGGGATGTGGCTGTGGCCGAACACCAGGACGTCGAGGCCGGGGAAGCGCTCCGCGCAGCGCCGTTCGCGGCCCTGGGCGGCGCCGGTCTCGTGGACGACGCCGAAGCGCAGGCCGCCCAGGTCGGCGCGGGCGATCTCCGGGAGGCGGGCCCGCAGCTCGGGGCCGTCGTTGTTGCCGTACACCCCGATCACCCGGCGGGAGCGGGCCTCCACCAGATCGAGGGTGGCTATGTCGACCCAGTCCCCCGCGTGGATCACCACGTCGGCGAGCGGGAGGCCGGCGAGCAGCGGGGCCGGAAGTTCGCGGGCCCGCTTCGGCAGGTGGGTGTCGGACAGCAGCAGAAGGCGCACCCTCCCAGCGTGTCACCTGCGCCGTCAGTCCAGCGAGAGTTCGCTCCAGACCTGCTTGCCGCCGCTCACCGGCACCGTGCCCCAGGTGTCCGACATCGCCTCGACGAGGAGGATGCCGCGCCCGCCGGTGGCCTCCCAGCCGATGCTGGTGGGCTTGATCGGGGTGCGCGCCGAGTTGTCCGCGACGGCGATGCGCAGCCGGCGGTGGATGAGGGTGAGGTCGAGCCTGACCTGCCCGTCGGTGTGCACCAGGGCGTTGGTGACGAGTTCCGACACGATCAGCAGGGCGGCGTCCGTGTGGTCGGCGACGCCCCAGCTGCGCAGGGCGCGCCGTGTGTAGCGGCGGGCGTGCCGGACGGCCTCGGGGACCCGCCAGACGGTCCAGCTCTCGCGCAGCGGCAGGACGTCCATGCCGTCGAAGCGCATCAGGAGGAGGGCCACGTCGTCGGAGCGGTTGGCCTCCGTGAGCAGTTCGTCGGCGACGAGACCGAGGTGGGAGGGGTCGGAGCCGGCCAGGCCCGCCGCGAGCCGGTTCAGGCCGTCCTCGATGTCGACCTCGACGGACTCGACCAGGCCGTCCGTGGTCAGCGCCAGGATGGTGCCGGGCTGCAGGCGGAGCGGGCTCATGGGGAAGTCGGTCTGCCGGATGACGCCGAGCGGCGGGCCGGGTTCGGATTCGGGGACCTCGGTTCTGCCGTCCGGGTGACGCAGCACGGGCGGGAGGTGTCCGGCGCGTACGTACCAGGCGGAGCCCTCCTCCATGTCGACGTCGACGTAGCAGCAGGTGGCGAAGAGGTCGGTCTCCAGATCCAGCAGGAGCCGGTTGGCCAGCGAGACCACCACGTCCGGCGGGTGGCCCTCGACGGCGTAGGCGCGCAGGGCGGTGCGCATCTGGCCCATGAGCGTGGCGGCCGAGGCGTTGTGTCCCTGGACGTCGCCGATGACGAGGGCGACATGGTTGTCCGGCAGCGGGATGACGTCGTACCAGTCGCCGCCGACGTCGAGGCCCGAGGTGGTCGGCAGATAGCGGGCCACGGCGACCGCGCCGGGCAGCTTGGGCAGACGGCGCGGGAGCAGGGTCCGCTGGAGCATGCCGATGAGTTCGTGTTCGGCGTCGAAGGCGTGCGCGCGCACCAGTGCCTGCCCGGCGAGGCCGGCGGAGGCGGTGAGCAGGGCGCGCTCGTCGGGGCCGAAGTCGTGCGGGGCGTCCCAGCCGATGAGACAGGCGCCCGCCATACGGCCGCCGGCGGGCAGCGGCAGGACGGCGAGACCACCGGGGCCGACACCGGCGAGCGCCGGTTCCAGGGGGGCGCCGGCGGGCCAGATCGCCGGGCGGCCCTCGCTGAGGGCGGCTTCGAGGGTGGGCATGGAGCGGACGGGGGCGTCGGGCCATTCCGAGCGCCACTCGGTGCGCCACAGTTCCGGCCAGGAGTCGGGCTCGGGCGGGTCGAGGACGGTGACGACGAGACGGTCGCCCTCCAGCTCGGCGAGGGCGATCCGGTCGGCCTGGAGGGGTCTCCGCAGGGCGTCGACGACCGCCTGGCCGACGTCACGGACGGTGCCCGCGGTGGCGAGGGCCGAGGCGAGCCGCTGGACGCGGGCCACGTCGTTCAGGCCGGAGCGCAGCTTGGAGGCGTCGGAGACCGTGCCGACGAGCCGGGCGGGGCGGCCTTCTCCGGAGGGGAGCAGACGGGCGCGCAGCCGGAGCCACTGGTGTCCGCCGGAGGGCTGGAGGATGCGGAACTCCAGCTCGCGTTCGCCGAGGGACATGTGGTCCGGTTCGACCGCGGACATCAGCGAGGGCAGGTCCTCGGGGACGGTCATCGACAGGAGGGTCTCGACCTTGCCGTCGAAGTCCGCGGGATCCAGCCCGAACAGCTCGAGCACCTCGTCGTCGACGTCGACGTGTCCGCTGTCCATGGAGAGGGTGAACGAGCTGGCGGGCAGGTCGTCCGTGTCGTCGGGCAGTGGGGTGGGCGGGCAGACCACGGATTCGGCGAGCATCGCCAGACAGGCCCGCTCCTCGGCGCCGAAGCCGCCGGGACGCTCACTGACGGCGACCATGCAGCCGTTGTCCCGCAGGGGCAGCACGGCCAGGGAGAAGTCCTGCGACGGCAGCCGCCGGGCGTCGGCGCAGCGGGCGACCTCGTCGGGGCCGAGCCAGCTCGGGTTCCCGGTGCGCAGCGCCTCGGCGGCCGGGGAAGTGCCCGAGCGGGGGTAGCTGTCCCGCAGGCCGTACAGCGTGCGGGGCACGCCCGCGGACTCGGCCAGGTGGAGTTCCTCGCCGTCGGCGCTCGGGGCGTACGCGGCGGCGACGGCGGCGCCGCAGAAGACGAGTGCCTGTTCGAGCAGCCGGTGCAGCCGTTCGCGGGGGTCGAGGTCCGCGGTGAGCGTCTTCAGGGCGATTTCGGCGCGCGAGGTTCGCGTCCCGCGTTCCGTAGCGCCCTCACTGACCACGTCCGCAATTACAGCGCTTCCGGGGCCCCGGCGCAGCCCCTGTGACCGTTCCGAACGCGTCGGGCCTGCGAAGGGGCCGCACGAGCGTGCCCGGTCGTACACCGGCCGGACGGAGTCAGGGGTGCACGACGGGGGCGTACGGCGGAGTGGTCCGGCCCTCCCGCCGGAGGGCCGGACCTTCCACCACCGGCCGGAATCCCTGTTCCCTTGGCCGGATCAGTGGCCCCGCGTCACCGGGGGCACCGGGGGCAGGGGGTTCACCCGGGTCAGGGGGTGGTCACCATGCCCGAGCCGTCGTCCATGCCGGAACCGGACTGGCCGTAGGCCGCACCGCCCTGGTCGTCGGCGTTCCCCTGGTCGTCGGCAGCGCCCTGGTCGTCAGCAGCGCCCTGGTCGTCAGCCGCGCCCTGATCGTCTGCCGCGCCGCCGGCCTGGTCGTCCGCGCCGCCCGCCTGGTCACCGGCGCCCGCGCTCGGGTCCGCCGCGCCGCCGGCTCCGGCGTCGCCCGCTCCCAGCGTCGCGCCGACCGCCTGGAGCGCGGTGGTCACCGGCTGGAAGAAGGTCTCGCCGCCGACGGTGCAGTCGCCGCTGCCGCCCGAGGTGAGGCCGATCGCGCTGCCGTCCTGGGTGAACAGGGAGCCGCCGCTGTCGCCCGGCTCGGCGCACACGTCGGTCTGGATGAGGCCGGTGACCGTGCCCTCGGGGTAGTTCACGGTGGCGTCGAGGCCCGTGACGTTGCCGTCGTTCAGTCCGGTGGTGCTGCCCATCCGGAAGACCTGCTGGCCCACGGCGGCGTCGGCCGCCTGGTTGATCTGGACGCTCTGCCCGTCGCCGACGTTGACCGCGCTGTTGGCCTGCGTCGCGGGGTCGTCGTACTTGACAAGGGCGAAGTCGCCGTCACCGGGGAAGGTGGCCTGGTCGACGGTGGCGATCGGCGCGCCGTCCTGCGCGTCCGACCACTGCTTGGCCGCGACACCGCAGTGACCCGCGGTCAGGAAGGCGGGGCTGCCGTCGCTCGCGGTGACGTTGAAGCCCAGGGAGCAGCGCGCGCCCCCGCCGAAGATGGCGTCGCCGCCGTCGACGAAGGTCTTGAAGGTGCCGGCCGACTTCTTGACGGTCGCCACCCCGGAACCGAGGTCCTTGACGGTCGAGGTCAGCGTGTCCCACTTGGTCCCCGTGACGGTGGAGTCCGCGGTCACGCGGATCTCGTTGGTCTTCGGGTCGACGGACCATGCCGTGCCGGGGATCGTCGCGTCCGTCTTCAGCGTCTTCGCGGCGGCCCGCAGGTCGGACGTGCTGTTCTGCACCTGGTGGGCGACGGCGCCGGCCTGCTCGATCCGGTTGACGACGTTGCTGTTGTTACCGACGACGTTGATGACGAGCTGCTTGTTCCCGGCGTCGTAGTACGACCCGGCGAAGGCGTCGCCCAGCTGGGAGGCGAGCTGCGCGGCGACGTCGGAGACGTCGGTCGCCTTGAACGTTCTGGGGGTGGCGTCGTCCCCGTTCGACTGCGAGGCATTGGCGTTGGGGAGCAGGAGAGCCGCTGCTCCGAGCGCTGCCACGCTGCCCGCCGCGATCGCGGCCTTGCGCTTGGGTATCCGTTTGTGACTCAACTCTTGACCTCCTGGGGACGGGGCCGATGCCACCGTCCGGCAGCTGACTGGGGGCGCCTGGTTGCCCGTTGATACGCGAGTGCCGGGCGGGGTGTTCAACTGCCATTGCAAAGGGCCGGAGTTGACGGGTCCATAGGTATGGATTGCGCGACAAACGGGCCTTTCCGCGGCACGGACCCCGGCTCGGAGCGGGGGCGACAGGCCACCCTCCGCGTTCCGCTACGCTCCGCGTCCTTGCGACTACCCCTCGTCGACGATCGGTAGCGGAATCCTGGATTCAGCGAATCTGCACATCCCGCCCCCACCGGAGTCACGGCGTCCGGGGGATCTGCACACGCGCGCGCCCCCCTGCGCGTCATTGGGCCGGACTGTCCCATTCGGTCCGCGCGCGGCAACCCGGGGTGTGCGCCGATACCGCGCACGGTGTGAAGAAGTCGCCGCGACGTGGTGTGGAGACCTGCACGCTTCGCCTCACTCGGCACTCAAGTTCCCAGGTGGGAGCCCTGGTTGATTGGAAGCGCGCGGCGCGCCCGTGCTTTGATCCGTTGCACCGCGGAGGTCGCAGCAATGCTCCCGGCAACGGGATCCGCACTCCTGCGGTGGCGGCCGCGTCTGTCCCCAGAGGGGGCCGCTCTCCCCCTTGTGAATATCCATATGAAGGGAAGTTCCACCATGAACTCCACCCCCCGTTTCCAGACCGCCGAGATCTCCGACGCCGACCTCGACAACGTCTCGGGCGGCCTCGCGCTGAACGCCGTGGGCACCGTCACCGACCTGGTCGACGGCGTTGTCCCGGTCTCGGGCGTCGTGGGCACGGTCGTCGGCACCGTCGAGGGCGCGACCGGCCTGAACACCGGCGCGGTCACCGGCCTGGTCGCCGGTCTCTGACCGGTCGCCGGATCGCGCTTCACACCGCGGAGTCCCGGAACCGCCCCCCGGTTCCGGGACTTCCGGGTGCCGTACCTCTCTCGAAACAGGTGAGGGAAGCTCCGTGCAGTTCCGTCAACAGGCCCTCGCCAAGCTCCAGTCGCCCGAGGAACTCGACCTCCCGGTGCGCTTCGCCCGCCCGCAGGGCTGGCTCGTGCTGGCCGTGACCGTCGTCGTCATGGCCGCCGCCTCCGTGTGGGCCGTGACCGGCACCGTCTCCTCCACGGTGAGCGCGCCCGCCGTCCTCACGCACGGCCAGGGCAGTTACCTCCTGCAGAGCCCCGTCGCCGGCCAGGTCACCTCCGTCGTCGCGAAGGAGGGCGAGCGGCTCCCCGCCCACGCCCCCGTGGTCAAGGTCCGTACCGCACAGGGCGCCACGACCGTCGTGCGCACGGTCGCCGCGGGCCGCGTCACGGCGCTCGTCGCCACCATCGGCGCGATCATCTCGACCGGCGCGAACGTGGCGTCCGTGGAGAAGGTCGCGCACACCGACGACCCGCTGTACGCGACGGTGTACGTCCCGGCCGAGAGCGCCGCGACGCTTCCCGCGAACGCCTCCGTCGACCTCGCACTCCAGTCCGTACCGGCCCAGCGGTACGGCGTGCTGCGCGGCCATGTGGCCACCGTCGGCCGCAGCGTGCAGACCCGGCAGCAGATCGCCGCCTACCTCGGTGACGACCAACTCGGCGAGCAGTTCAGCAGGAAGGGCAGGCCGGTGGCCGTCCTGGTGCGGCTCGACCGCTCGTCCGGCACCAGGAGCGGACTGAAGTGGTCCTCCGCGGACGGACCCCCCTTCCCCCTCACCTCGATGTCCCTGGCCACGGGTTCGATCCGGCTGGCCGACCAGCGCCCCGTCGATTGGCTCCTGCCGTGACCACCACCCCCGACACCCGGGGCAGACGGCGCGCCGCCCCACCCCGGCGCGCCGTGCCCAAGAGCCGCGTCCGGGCCGTGCGCACCCCCACGGTGCTCCAGATGGAGGCGGTCGAGTGCGGCGCGGCCTCCCTCGCCATGGTGCTCGGCCACCACGGCCGGCACATCCCGCTCGAAGAGCTGCGCATCGCGTGCGGTGTCTCGCGGGACGGCTCCCGGGCGAGCAACCTGCTGAAGGCGGCGCGCGGTTACGGCCTCACCGCCAAGGGCATGCAGATGGACACGACCGCGCTCGCCGAGGTGCGGGCGCCCGCGATCCTGTTCTGGGAGTTCAACCACTACGTCGTGTACGACGGCATGGGCCGCCGGTTCGGACGTCGCGGCGTGCACATCAACGACCCGGGCAAAGGCCGCCGGTTCGTGCCGATGGAGGACTTCGACACGAGCTTCACCGGAGTCGTCCTGGTCATGGAGCCGGGCCCGGAGTTCCGCACCGGAGGCCGCAGGCCGGGCATCCTGGGCGCGATGCCGGCCCGGTTGCGCGGGACGTCGGGCACGATGCCGGCGGCCGTGCTCGCGAGTCTGCTGCTGGTGGCCGTCGGCGCGGCGGTCCCGGCGCTCAGCCGGACCTACATCGACCAGTACCTGATCGGTGGTCAGAGTTCGCTGCTCGGCGTGCTGTTCGCGTCGATGGGTGCCTCCGTGCTGCTCACCGTGGTGCTCACCTGGTTGCAGCAGGCGAACCTGCTGCGGGGGCGCATCATCTCCTCGACGCTCTCCAGCGCCCGGTTCCTGCGCCATCTGCTGCGCCTGCCCGTCACGTTCTTCTCCCAG
Organism: Streptomyces sp. NPDC048643; assembly: GCF_040650615.1. Classification (NCBI taxonomy): domain Bacteria; kingdom Bacillati; phylum Actinomycetota; class Actinomycetes; order Kitasatosporales; family Streptomycetaceae; genus Streptomyces; species Streptomyces sp. NPDC048643. Next base: position 84,851 of record NZ_JBEZHO010000011.1, on the reverse strand, counting down.
CGCAGCCCGGCTGACCTGGTGCAGCGCCTCCAGTCGAACGACGCGGTGGCCGAGACCCTGGCCCGCGATCTCGCGGCCGCCGGCGTGGACGCGATCGTCGTCGTCCTGTACGCCGTGCTGCTCTACACGTACGACCCCCAGCTCACGGCCGTCGGGATCGGTGTCGCGCTGCTGAACGTGGTCGCCATGCGCGTGGTGATCCGGCTGCGCGCGACCCGCACCGCCAAACTGCGTGCCGACACCGCCCGGCTGACCAACACCGCCTACACCGGGCTTCAGTTGATCGAGACGATGAAGGCGACGGGCGGTGAGGACGGCTACTTCCGCAAGTGGGCCGGACAGCACGCCACCACCCTGGAGGAGCAGCAGCGCCTCGGGGTGCCGAGCGCCTGGCTGGGTGTCGTCGCCCCGACCCTCGCGACGCTCAACAGCGCGCTGATCCTGTGGATCGGCGGCCTGCGGGCGGTCGAGGGGCACATCTCCGTGGGTCTGCTGGTCGCCTTCCAGGCGCTCGTCACCCGCTTCACCGCGCCGCTCACCCGGCTGAACGGCGTCGCGGGCCGCATCCAGGACTTCGCCGCCGACGTGGCCCGGCTCAAGGACGTCGAGAACTTCCGGACGGACCCGCTGTACGCCCGGCCCGGCGGCGGGGACTCCACCCGGCGTCTGCGGGGCCATGTCGAGCTGGAGAACATCACGTTCGGCTACAGCCCGCTCGACAAGCCGCTGCTCACCGGCTTCTCGCTGACCGTGGGACCCGGCCGGCAGGTCGCGCTGGTCGGCGGGTCGGGCAGCGGCAAGTCGACCGTCTCCCGGCTGATCTCGGGCCTCTATACGCCGTGGGAGGGCACGATCCGCATCGACGGACGGCTCCTGGAGGACATCCCGCGCGGCGCGCTCGCCTCGTCCGTGTCCTTCGTCGACCAGGACGTCTTCCTCTTCGAGGGGACCGTGCGGGACAACGTCGCGCTGTGGGACCCGTCCATCCCGGACGACGCCGTGGTCACCGCGCTGCGGGACGCCGCCCTGTACGACGTCGTGACGCGCCGCCCCGGCGGCATCCACAGCAGGGTCGAGCAGGACGGCCGCAACTTCTCCGGCGGCCAGCGTCAACGCCTGGAGATCGCCCGGGCGTTGGTCCGCAGGCCGAGCATCCTGGTGCTCGACGAGGTGACCAGCGCCCTCGACGCGGAGACCGAACAGACGGTCATGGACAACCTGCGCCGACGGGGCTGCGCGTGCGTGGTGATCGCGCACCGGCTCAGCACCGTGCGGGACAGCGACGAGATCGTCGTGCTCGAACACGGCACGGTCGTGGAACGCGGCCGGCACGACGCGATGGTCGCCGCCGGCGGACCCTACGCCGCGCTGGTCAAGGAGCGATGAGATGACCACGGTTCACGAGGGCGTGCACGAAGGGGACCTCGTCCTCGGCGCGCTCGGCGGCATGGGCACACCGTTCGACTGCACCGGGCTCAACCGTCTCGACCTGGAAGGGCCGCAGGTCCTGTGGCTGGTCGCGGCGGGAGCGATGGACCTGTTCGCGGTGGACGCCGCTCAGCAGGGGCACTGGCATCACCTCGGCCGGCTGGAGGCGGGCTCGTTGCTGCTCGGTCCGGTCACCGGGCCGCAACACACCCTGGTGGGGCGGCCGTTGCGGGACTGCGTGGTGCACCGCATCGCCCTGCGGGAGCTGTACCAGCAGGCCGACACGGCGACCTGGTCCTACGACGCGTACGGCAATCCGCAGTACGTGCCGCCGACGGAGAGCCCGTTGGAGTACGCCCTCGCCCTCGGGGTCGGGCGCAGTCTGTCCATCCTCTTCCAGGCACCGATGGCCACCGAGAACGCGGCCGCGCTCACCGACGACGACGTGTTCTGGATGCGGGTGCCGCCGGGCAGTGTGCGGTACGGCTCGCTGTACGGGGCCGAGGCGGCGGCCGACCTGCTGATGGAACCGGGTGTCTGGCAGGGCATGGTCGACCAGCAGTACCGGCTGCTGTCCACGCTCGACCGCTGGATCGAGCAGGTGGAAGCCGGTCACGAGGACCGTACGGCGGCCGGCATCAGGGCGGGTGAGGCCGTCCGCGTACAGGCCGACCGCGCGCTGCTCGCCTCGATCGGCAGGCGCTCCGACAAGCGCCCGACCCCGGCCGACACGGACGCCACCCACGCTGCCTGCAAGCTGGTCGCCCGCGCGGCGGGGATCACCCTGGCCGGGCCGGCGCAGAGCGGCACGGAGAGCGACCGCCTCGACCCGGTCGAGCGGATCGCTCTCGCCTCACGGGTCCGCACGCGCGCCGTGCGTCTCGACGGGCGCTGGTGGCGGGACGACATCGGCCCGCTGGTCGGCCGTCGGGCCGTGTCCGGCACCCCGGTCGCGCTGCTGTGGCGGCGCGGCGGGTACGTGGCCGTGCATCCGTCGTCCGGACGGGAAACGCCGGTCGAGAAGGCCAACGCGGCCGAGTTCGAGGCGCGAGGCGTGATGTTCTACCGCCCGCTGCCCGAGCGGCGGCTGAGCCCGCTGCGGCTGTTGCGCTTCTGCCTCGGGGGCACCGCCGGTGATCTGCGCAACCTCGCGGTCAGCGGACTGGTGACCGTCGCGATCGGCGCCCTGGTCCCGATCGCGACCGGCCGGGTCCTCGGCGAGTACGTGCCGAAGGCCCAGCACGGGCTCATCGTGCAGGTGTGTCTCGCGCTCATGGTCACGAGCGTGGTGTCGGCGGCGTTCATGCTGCTGCAGAACCTCACTCTGCTGCGGATGGAGGGCCGGATCGAGGCGAGCCTGCAACCGGCCGTCTGGGACCGGCTGTTGCGGCTGCCGACGACGTTCTTCGCCTCCCGCTCGACGGGTGAACTCGCCAGTGCCGCGATGGGCATCAGCGCGATCCGCCGGCTTCTCGCGGGCGTCGGTCCGACCCTGGCGCAGGCGGGCACGGTCGGTGCGATGAACCTGGGACTGCTGTTCTGGTACAGCGTGCCGATGGCGCTCGCCGCGATCGGCATGCTCGTGGTCATCGCGGCGGTGTTCCTGGGGCTCGGTCTGTGGCAGGTGCGCTGGCAGCGGCGCCTGGTGGTACTGAGCAACAAACTCAACAACCAGGCCTTCCAGACCCTGCGCGGCCTGCCCAAGCTGCGGGTCGCGGCGGCGGAGAACTACGCGTACGCCGCCTGGGCGGGCGAGTTCGCCCGCAGCCGCGAGCTCCAGCAGCGGGTGGGCCGGATCAAGAACCTCACGGCGGTGCTGGGAGCGGTGTACCTGCCGCTGTGTTCGCTGCTGATGTTCATGCTGCTCGCGGGTCCCGCGCACGGCTCGCTGTCCGCGGCCGAGTTCCTCACCTTCAACACGTCGGTGACGATGCTGCTGACCTCGGTCACGCAGATCACCGGCGCCTTCGTCTCGGCGGCCGCCGCACTGCCGATGTTCGAGGAGATCAGGCCCGTGCTCGACGCGACACCGGAGGTCAAGGTCGCGAGCACCCGGCCCGGCCTGCTGTCCGGCGGCCTCGAGGCCCGCAGGCTGTCGTTCCGGTACGCCGACGACGGCCCGCTCGTCCTCGACGACGTGTCGTTCACCGTCCGCCCCGGTGAGTTCGTGGCGGTCGTGGGCCCGAGCGGCTGCGGCAAGTCCACGCTGCTGCGCCTGCTGATCGGCTTCGACAGGCCGGTGTCGGGCAGCGTCCTGTACGACGGCCAGGACCTGGCGGCGCTCGACCAGTCCGCGGTACGGCGGCAGTGCGGTGTGGTGCTCCAGCACGCGCAGCCCTTCACCGGGTCGATTCTGGACTGCATCTGCGGCACCGAGCCGTACACGCCGGAGGAGGCGATGGCCGCCGCGGAGCTGGCGGGTCTCGCCGAGGACATCCGGCGGATGCCGATGGGCCTGCACACGCTCGTGTCGGGCAGCGGCGCGATCTCGGGCGGCCAGCGCCAACGCCTCATGATCGCGCAGGCGTTGATCCGCCGGCCGCGCATCCTCTTCTTCGACGAGGCGACCAGTGCCCTCGACAACGAGACGCAGCGCACGGTGATCGAGAGCACCAAGGCGCTCAACGCCACCCGGGTCGTGATCGCGCACCGGTTGTCGACGGTGCTGGACGCGGACCGCGTCATCGTGATGGAGGACGGCCGGGTCGCCCAGCAGGGCACGCCCGCCGAGCTGCTGGCGGACACGGGCGGGCGGCTGCACGAGCTCGTGCGCCGCCAACTCGCCTGAGAGGTCAGTGCGTTCCGGGCACCGGGGCGCCCGAGGGAACGCCCGCGGCGAGGTACGCGCGGTAGATCCCCTGCCAGCGCGTGAGCCCTCCGGCGTGCGGTCCGCCCGAGGGCTCGTCGTGTGCCAGGGCGTCGAGGGCGGCGAGGCAGACGTCCCAGCCGGCGCCGTTGCGGGCTGCCGTGTCCCGCGCGGCCAGCACGTTGGTGAGCGTGAAACGGGTGCCCCCGCCGTCGAGGGCTTCCAGGTCGAAGTGCAGCTCGTCGTCGCCCCACGCGAAGGAGAGGTGGCGGTGGGGTTCGGCGGCGAGGACGCGGCCCGTCGACTCCGGCATGTTCGGATCGCCGCTGAACGTGACGGTACCGCCGGGGCGCAGGTCCATCTCGGCGCGCGAGGGGAACCAGGCGGCCAGTTCGTCCGGGTCCGTGACGAACCGCCAGACCCGCTCGGCGGGGTGGTCGTAGGTACGGGTGAAGCGGACGGCCGGGCGGCCGTCGTCGAGGGTGAGGAACGTCCCGGTGGGGGCGGTGGGTTCGGCGGACATGGCGGCTCAGTCCTTCGGTGAGGGGGCTGGAGGTGATGTCGGTTCGCGTGGGGTCCCGTGCGGCGGGGTCGCGTCGCCCGACGGTGTCCGTGCGGGCGGGGCCGAGGGGGACGCGTCCCGGGGCGACGCCTCGTCCAGGCGGCGGCCGAGCGTGTCCAGGCTCTCGTTCCACAGCGCGCGGTACGGGGCGAGCCAGGCGTCGAGGGCGGCGATCGGGGCGGGGTCGAGGGCGTAGACCCGGCGTTGCGCGTCCTGCCGTACCCGGACGAGCCCCGCGTCGCGCAGCACCCTCAGATGCTTCGAGGTGCTCGGCTGGCTGAGACCGCAGGCCTCGACCAGCTCGCCGACGGCCCGCGGTCGCTCCAGCAGCAGGGCGACGATGGCTCGCCGATGGGGGTCGGCGAGCGCGGCCCAGAGGGAGGCGTCGGACACGCTCACAATATGCCCCGCGGGTTATATGCCTGTCAAGGAATGAAGGGGCGACAGACGTCACACGCCCCGGACTAGCGAAACGTTGCCGTTTCGCTCGGCGCCGTCTAATCTCGAAACGTCGATGTGTACGAAACCGTTTCGTTTACGTGCACGCAACGTCGAGCAACTTCCCTGGAGTGCTTCTCCCATGTCTCAGACCCTGACCGAAGGCACCGGCACGGGTGCCGCGGACGCGACGTCCGCAGCCACGTCGAAGCGGCGGTGGTGGATCCTCTCGATCATCGGGATCGCCCAGCTGATGGTGGTGCTCGACGCCACCATCGTGAACATCGCCCTTCCCTCCGCCCAGGCGGACCTCGGCTTCTCCGACGGCAACCGGCAGTGGATCGTCACCGCCTACTCCCTGGCCTTCGCCTCCCTGCTGCTGCTCGGCGGGCGCATCGCGGACCTGTTCGGACGCAAGCCCGCCTTCCTCGTCGGTGTCGCCGGGTTCGCCGGCGCCTCCGTGCTGGGCGGCGCCTCGACCAGCTTCGGGATGCTGGTCACCGCCCGGGCCCTGCAGGGTGTGTTCGGAGCACTCCTCGCGCCCGCCGCCCTGTCCCTGCTGAACACGACGTTCACCGACGCCAAGGAGCGCGCCAAGGCGTTCAGCGTCTACGGCGCGATCGCCGGTGCCGGTGGCGCGGTGGGTCTGCTGCTCGGCGGTGTGCTGACCGACGCGCTCGACTGGCGCTGGACCCTGTTCGTCAACCTCGTCTTCGCGGTCGTCGCCTTCGCCGGCGGCTGGGTCCTGCTGAGCAACCACCGTGACGCGGCCGGCTCCAAGCTCGACCTGCCGGGCACGCTGCTGGTCTCCACCGGTCTGTTCGCCGTGGTCTTCGGCTTCTCCAACGCCGAGACGCACGACTGGAGTTCGCCCGCCACCTGGGGCTTCCTCGTCGCGGGCGGGCTGCTGCTGACCGCGTTCGTCTGGTGGCAGACGCGGGCCAAGCACCCGCTGCTGCCGATGCGCGTCCTGCTGGACCGCAACCGGGCCGCCTCGTTCCTCGCCGTGCTCATCACCGGCGCGGGCATGTTCGGTGTCTTCCTCTTCCTCACCTACTACCTTCAGCTCAACCTCGGCTTCAGCCCCACCAAGACGGGTCTGGCCTTCCTGCCGATGATGGCGACGCTGATGGTCATGGCGCAGGTCTCCACCACGATGCTGGTGCCGCGCATCGGCCCGAAGGTCGTCATCCCGGCCGGCTTCGCGGTCGCCGCGGTCGGCATGGCCTGGCTGACCGGCATCGGCATCGGCTCGTCCTTCTCGACCGACGTCCTGCCCCAGGTGCTCCTGATCGGCGCCGGACTCGGCATGGTGATGCCGCCCGCCATGTCGCTGGCCACCAGCGGGATCGCCGCCGAGGACGCGGGTGTCGCGTCCGCCACCGTCAACACCATGCAGCAGGTGGGCGGTTCGATCGGCACCGCGCTGCTGAACACGCTCGCCGCGAGTGCCGCGACCAGCTACCTGGTCGGCAAGGACGCGACGAACAAGCTGGTCCAGGCCCAGTCGACGATCGAGAGCTACACCACCGCGTTCTGGTGGTCGGCCGGCTTCTTCGCCGCCGGAGCGCTCATCGCACTGGTCCTCTACACCCGCGGCAAGCCCGCCCAGGACCCGGAGGCCGCACCGGTCGTCCACATGTGATCGCGCCCTGAGCCGATCACCATCAGGCCGAGGGGCCGCCGTCTGCAGGGAGACGGCGGCCCCTCATCCGTCTCCGGTGGCGCGCCGTCGCGACAGCCCGGCGCGCCTCGGCGCGTACCTCGTCGAGCGGCCGGGCGGGCCGGTACACCACCAGCGCCCGGGGCTCCTTCTCCAGCCGCAACGCGGCTGCGGCGGAGGCGACTTCACCGTCGTAGGCGAGGGTGTCCGTGCCGGAGACGCCGGTCAGCTCCACCCAGCGGACCTGCTCGGCGCCGTAGGCCCGTGAGTGGCGCAGCGCCCCCACGAGCGCGGAGGCGACGACCCGGGTCCGGGCGAGGCGGTGTTCTCCGTCGACCATGCGCACGTCGAGGAGTCCGTCGTCCAGGCGGGGCCGGAACGCCGGGGCGAAACCCTCCGGGACGTACCGGCCGTTGCCCGCGAAGAGCAGCCACAGCCGGCGCGGGCGGCCGTTGACCTCCAGCTCGATCGGCTGCGCGGTGCGCAGCACCCGGGCCAGGGCGACCGCGGCGGCCGGCCACTTGCCCCACCGGGGCTCCAAGTGCTCGCGGATGCGTACGAGTTCGGGGTACAGCCCGATGCTGAAGGTGTTGAGGAACCGCACCTCCTGCCCGGTGACCGGGCGGGCCGCGCCGATGTCGACCGCCACCGCCTCTCCCCCGCTCACGGCGACGGCGGTGGACTCGAAGTCGGGCACGCCGACGTCGAGGGCGAAGTGGTTGAGGGTGCCACCGGGGAACACGGCCAGCGCCAGGCCGCGTTCGGCCGCCGCGCGGGCCGCGGCGTTCACGCTGCCGTCGCCGCCGCAGACGCCGAGCGCACCGCCGGCCTCGGCGGCCCGGTCGGCGGCTTCGGTGAGCAGTGCCGCGAAGTCGCCGTCGGCGCCCCGTTCGACCAGTTCGGCCTCGGGCAGGAGGTCACGCAACCGGTCGGCGGGCGGCATCGCCGTCGCGGGCGCCCGGGAACCGGCGTGGCGGTTGACGAACACGACCAGTCCCCGGCCGAGCGGGAGGGCGGGCGCGGGTGCCACCGGCCGTTCCCGCTCCGGTACGGCGGCTCGTGGCGGCCACCAGCGGCAGGTGAGGAAGGCGGCGCCCGCCCCGATGGCCACGCCGGCGAGCACGTCTCCGGGGAAGTGGACCCCCACGTAGACGCGGGAGAAGGCGACTGCCGCGGCCACCGGCGCGACCACCGCGCCGTACCGCGTGGACTCCAGGGCGACGCCGGTGGCGAAGGCCGCGGCGGAGGCGGAGTGCCCGGAGGGGAACGACGTGGTGTGCGGTTGACGTTCGAGGAGGCGGACCCGGGGGACGCCGTCCAGCAGCGGGCGGGGCCGCCGGGCGCTCCATTTCACCAGCGTGTTGACGGTCAGCGAGGCGATCGCCAGGGAACCGAGGCCCCGTACTGCCGCGCGGCGCGCGGTGTGCCCTCCGACGAGGGTGAGTCCGGCCGCGGTCCCGAGCCACAGCCGTCCGTGGTCGGCCGCGTGACTGAGCCGCCGCAGCGCCGGGTCGGCGCCGGGGACCCGCGCCGCCGCGACCCGTGTGAACAGCCGCTGGTCCAGTTCGCCGAGTGCACCCATGGTCCACGGGTACGCCGTCCGGTCCCGGTCGGCATGCCGGGTGACTCGCAACGGTGAGGCCCTTGCGCCGTGCGGCGGTGTACGACCGCTGCCGTCCGGCGGACCGTCCCCGGCCGCGGTCCACGGCGACGAGCCGGCGCCGCGCGCGACGGAACGCCACGAGCGGCGGCAGACGTGTCGCGCTATCGCGCGACGGGCGTCGGTTCCCGGACATGCCGAAGGCCGGCCGACAGCCCCACTCCGTCGGCCGACCCTCGGTGCGAAATCACATGGCACCCCCGCGACGGGGCCCGCACTCCCCAGCAACGGACCCCGGTCCTTGTCCACGGGGGCCACGCGATCCCGGTCTCAGAACGCGAAGACGGTCATCCCGTAGGAGCTCTTCACGCACTCGTTGGCGAAGGTGTGCTCGTACGCCACGCGCTTGCCCTGCCAGACGCCGGCCACGGTCACCACGACAGGGTCGTACTGCCTCGTACAGAAGACGTCGTTTCTGGCGGTCAGTCCTTCCAGATCCCCCTTGATCCCCCGGAGTTCGGCGCAGGCGTCGACGGCGGCCGGGTGCGTCCCGGAGGCCGTCGGTGCGCAGTTGAGGGTGACGGCGCGTTCCGGCGTGGCGTCGGCCGCGCTCTGGCCGTGGCCCGTGGTGAGCACCAGGGCAGAGGGGGCGTAGAGCCCGGACGGGGCGAGGCTGGGGGCTGCGGTCGCGGATCCCATGAGGGGTCCGCAGACGGCGGTGGCCGTCAGAGTGAGAGTCGCTGCCCAGCGCGCGGTGTTCGGCATTGTGTGCATCCTTCCGCTCGATCGAATGCGATACCGGCTCGGTCGGTGCCGGTTCGGCGAGCGCGAGTCTGCCGAGTCCACACCGGAAACACACATCGACCCCATGCGTTTCGGTAACTTTGAGTATTGAAGTAGTGGCGTGAAGTTACGGAATTCGAACGCGTGAAGCCCACGCCTGTGCGGTTGTTGATCGTCGGCGACCACCCCCTGGCCGGATTGGCACGGCTCGGCAATAGGCCTGAAACATTCCGGTTCACCCCGCGAGGCGCCTCGACTTCGCCCCGCCGCTTCCGCCCACAGCGGACTTCCGCTGCCACGCTTGCCCTGGGTCGGCAAGCGAGTAAGGCTGATTACATGATTACAACGGAGCAGAACGAGAAGCTGCGCGGCTGGTTCGCCGGCCGGCTGCCCGACGATCTCTTCGAGAGCCTCGCCGAGGTGACGGTCGACCGCGAGGAGATCACGGTGGTCGGCCGCATCCCGGAGCCGAAGCTCGCCGAAGGCGCCTCGGACGCGGAGAAGGCGGCGGCGCTGAAGGCGCGTGTCCAGGAGTTCCGCGAGCGCACCCGCGAGGAGCGGGTCGCGGTGGCCCGGGAGGCGGAGCACCGCTTCCGCCGGAAGGTCTCCTGGGGAGTGGAGTGCGGCACCGAGCGCGCTCTGTTCACGCACGTGGCCGCGCCGGTGATGACCCGGCTGCGCCAGCCCGAACGCGAGGTCCTCGACACGCTCGTCGAGGCCGGGGTGGCCCGCAGCCGCAGCGACGCCCTCGCCTGGTGCGTGCGTCTCGTGCAGCGCAACACCGACGACTGGCTCGCCGACCTGCGGACATCCCTGGAGCACGTGCGCCGGGTCCGCTCCCAGGGTCCGGACACCGCGCCGGAGGAGACCGCCGACGACGAGGAATGACCCGTCCGTCCCGGCGTTGAGCGGCCCTCCGCGGGGTACCGCGTCACACTGGCAACAGATGCCGACGAGACGAGGTGGTCGCACATGAGGTTCGGGGTGTCGACGTTTCTCACGGACGAGGGGATCGGACCCGCGGCGCTGGGCCCGGCCCTGGAGGAGCGCGGGTTCGACGCGCTGCTGCTGGCCGAGCACTCGCACATTCCGGTCAGCCGGGAGACCCCCTATCCGGCCGGCGGCGAACTGCCGCGCGTGTACTACCGGACGCTCGACCCCTTCGTGGCGCTCGGCGCCGTCGCGGCCGTGACCAGTGAGCTGCTGCTGGGCACCGGGGTCGCGCTGGTGGTCCAGCGCGACCCGATCAGCACGGCGAAGGAGGTCGCCTCCCTCGACCTCGTCTCCGGCGGACGCGCCGTGTTCGGGGTCGGCGCGGGCTGGAACCGTGAGGAGATGCGCAACCACGGAACGGATCCGACCCGTCGCGGCCGGCTCATGGACGAGCGAATCCGCGCCATGATCGAACTGTGGACGAGGGAACAGGCCGAGTTCCACGGCGAGTTCGTCGACTTCGACCCGGTCTTCCAGTGGCCCAAGCCCGTTCAGCGGCCGTATCCGCCGATCTGGGTCGGGGGCGACGGGCAGCACGCCTTCAGCCGGGTCGCCGAGTACGGGGCGGCCTGGATGCCGACCGGGGTACCGGCCGATCAACTGGGCGGTCGCATCGCACAGTTGAGGAAGACGGCAGGAGACGCGCCCGGCGTGGTGGTGTACGCGGGCCGGCACGACCGCGAGACCCTCGACCGGTACGCGGAACTCGGTGTCGACCGCGTCCTGCTGTACCTCCCGACCCGGCCCGAGGACGAGACCCTGCGCACCCTCGACGAACTGGCCGCCGCCGTGTCCGCACACCGCTGACGACGCCGGGCCCCGCCGCCGGACGACAGGAGCCGATCGTGCCGGACATGGACGAGGACGAGGCGCGCCGCCGCTTCCTGGCGGCGCGGGTGGCCCGTCTCGCGACCGTCGACGCGCAGGGGCGGCCGCATCTGGTGCCGCTCGTGTTCGCGGGGTGCGGTGGCGGGCTGGTGAGCGCCGTCGACCACAAGCCCAAGCGGTCGCCGCTGCTGCGGCGGCTGCGCAACATCGCCGTGCATCCCGGGGTGTGTCTGCTCGTCGATCGCTACGACGAGGAGTGGGGGCGGTTGTGGTGGGTGCGGGTGGAGGGGGATGCGCGGGTGGTCGCACCCGGGGGTGCGGGGGTCTATCCGGACGCGGTGGGCGCGCTGCGGGAGAAGTACCCCCAGTACCGGGACCGGCCCCCCGACGGTCCGGTCATCGCGATCACCGTCCACCGGTGGCGCGGCTGGCAGGCCACGACGGGCGCCTGACCACAGGCTTCTCGGCCCCTCCGCCCCTACCGGACCCGTACCCGGGGGTTGCACCCCCAGACCCCCGCTTCGGCCTGACGGCCTCGTCCTCAAGCGCCGGAAAGGCTGGAACTTCCCAGCGCCGGACGCGGGGAACTCAGCCCCTCCGGCGATCGAGGAGCGGGGGTCCGGGGGCGGCGCCCGCTGATCAGTCGCGGATGGTTCGGGCGATGTCCAGGGTGAGGCGGTGCCAGGGGGTGCGGGGGTCGCGGCCGGTGAGGTCGTGGATGCGGCGCAGGCGGTACCGGAGGGACTGCGGATGCAGGTGCAGCACGCGCGCCGCCGCACTCGCGGACCCGGCGTCGACATACGCCGTCAACGCGTCCAGGAGATGCCGCTGACCGGCATCGGTGAGCGGCCCGAGCACCAGCCGGGCGATGTGGTCCGGCGCGGCCGCCGGCCGCCCGGCGAGCAGCGCGAGGACGTGCGCGTCGGCGTCGGTGAGGACCTGGCCGGGCCGATGCGCGTGGGCCGGCGCGGTGTCGAGCGCGTCGGCGGCGAGCCGGTGTGCGACGGCGACCCGGTCCAGGCTCTCCCCGGTGACGGCGCACCCACGCCAGGCCCGCTCCCCCAGCACGGCCCCCGCCCGCCCGGCCGCCGCGACCGGCAGCAGCAGAACGGCCCGCGGCCCCCGAACGGTCGCGAGGGATGTCATCTCACCGGCGGGCGGAACCAGCGCGTCGAGCAGTGCCGTCGCCGTGTCCTGGTCCAGGTCGGACCGGTCCGGGGCGACGGGCTCGGCCACCAACAGGCAGCAGGGGTCGGGGAGATGGACGCCGAGCCGGGCGGAGCGGTCGGTGAGCGCGCCCACCGAGGCGTGCCGCCCGGCGATCAGGTCGTCGAGCAGCAGCCGCAGTGCCCGGTCCCGGTCACCGGACAGATCGTCGCTGGTGGCGGCGTACGCGGTGGCCATCTCCTCGGAGAGGGTGTCGAGGGTGGCGAGCAGCATGCGGGCGAGCGCGAACGCGTCGGAGGCGGCGAGGAGGGGCGCGCGGGCCGCGACCTCGGCGGTGAGGACGGTGCCCGCGACCCGGTACGCGCGCAGCACCGCCTGCACGGGCCGCCCGTCCGCCGCCCGGGCCGCCGCGATGCCCCGGAAGCGCCGCAGATCGGCCGGGTCCAGCGTGCCGTCGGTGGCCCAGAGGTGGAGGAGCCGCTCCAGGCCCCAGGCGGCGATGGCCCGTACCTCGGGAAGGCGGGTGCCGTCGAGCGCCGCGTACACCGGGACCTGTTCGTGGATCGCCGCGACGATCGCCTCCACGACACGCGGGTCGGCGACCATGTCCTGCCGGACCCGCTCCCGGGCCTCGGACGGTTTGTTTGTCACAGGGTGATGATTCCAGGCGCGGGATGTGCGCACCACGGTGGACGGGACTTGTCACAGTCGCCAGGATCGACGTCGTACAGCGCGGTCTCAGGGACGAGAGGCGGGACGTACGGATGGCGAAGCACTGGGCCGATTTCCAGTACGAGATCTATCTGAACGGGATGACGGGGGCCGTGCCGCGGCTGCCGACCGATCTGACACGGCTGGAGGAGCTCACCGAGCAACGGCTCGGACCCGGCCCGGTCGGCTACGTGGCGGGCAGCGCGGGCAACGGCAGCACGGCGCGGGCCAACCGGGAGGCGCTCGAACGGCGCCGGATCGTGCCGCGCATGCTGCGCGACGTCCACGAACGCGACCTGTCCGTCGAGGTGTTGGGGCGTGCGCTGCCCGCGCCGATGGCGCTGGCACCGGTCGGCGTCCTGTCGATCATGCACCCGGACGCGGAGATCGCCGCGGCCCGGGCGGCGGCCGCGCAGGGCGTGCCCTACATCCTGTCCTCCGCGTCCAGCACCCCGATGGAGCAGGTCGCCGAGGCGATGGGGGACGCCGAGCGCTGGTTCCAGCTGTACTGGGCGAAGGACCGCGAGGTCACCCGCAGTTTCCTGGACCGGGCGAAGGCGGCCGGGTTCACCGCGCTGTTCGTCACGCTCGACACCCCGCTGCTGGCGTGGCGGCCGCGCGACCTGGACCAGGCGTATCTGCCGTTCCTGCACGGCGTGGGCACCGCCAACTACTTCTCGGACCCGGCGTTCCAGGCCGGTCTGGCCAAGCCGGTGCACGAGGACCCGAACGCGGCCGTGATGCACTTCGTGAACATGTTCGCGGACCCCGGGAAGACCTGGCCCGACCTGGCGTTCCTGCGGGAGAACTGGGACGGGCCGATCGCCCTCAAGGGCGTTCTGCACCCGAACGACGCCCGGCGTGCGGCCGAGGCCGGGATGGACGGTGTGGTGGTCTCCAACCACGGGGGCCGGCAGGTGGCGGGGTCGGTGGCGGCCGCCGACGCGCTGCCGCGGGTGGTGGAGGCGGTGGGCAAGCGGATGACCGTCCTCTTCGACAGCGGGATCCGCACGGGCGACGACATCTTCAAGGCGCTGGCGCTCGGCGCCCGCGCGGTGCTCGTCGGACGGCCGTACGCGTACGGGCTCGGCCTCGACGGACAGGCCGGCGTCGAACACGTCGTCCGCTGCCTGCTCGCCGAGTTCGACCTGACCCTCGCCCTGTCCGGGCACGCCCGCCCCGACACGCTCGGCCCCGACGACCTGATCGAGGAAACCGCATGACCGTCACCAAGAACGTCCTGGCCGTCGTCTCCCCGCACGTCGGCGGCCGTACGGCGGGAGCCGCGCTCGCCACGCTCTTCCCCGGCCAGGTGCGCGTCACCGTCGTGGAGTCGACGGACGAGGACCCGGCGGCGCTGCGCGAGGCGCAGGTCATCATCACGGGTCTCGGCCCGGTGACCGCCGAGCACATCGCCGCCGCACCGGATCTGGAACTGGTGCAGTGCGCGAGTCACGGCTTCGACTACGTCGACCTGGACGCCGCGCGCGGCCGGGGCGTACCGGTGTGCAACATCGGCTCCAGCGGGGCCGAGAAGCAGAACGTGGCCGAGCAGACCTTCGCCCTCATGCTCGCTCTCGCCAAGCAACTGGTGCCCGCCCACACGGCGTTGACGGAGGCGGACTGGGCGCTGCCGCGGCTCCAGCAGTCGATCACCGAACTGTCCGGCAAGACGCTCGGCATCATCGGACTCGGCCACATCGGCGAGGAGGTCGCCCGGCGTGCCGTCGCGTTCGACATGAGCGTCGTGTACGCCGGCCCGAAGCCGGTCTCCGCCGAGACCGAGGCCCGGCTCGGCGCCCGCCATGTCGAACTCGACGAACTGCTGCGCACGTCGGACTACGTGAGCCTGCACGCGCCGCTCACCGAGGCGACCCGGCATCTGCTGGACGCGGAGCGGCTCGCGCTCCTCAAGCCGACCGCGTTCGTCGTCAACACCGCGCGGGGTGCCCTCATCGACCAGGACGCCCTCGCGGACGCGCTGCACGCGGGCGCCCTGGCCGGGGCGGGTCTCGACGTCTTCGACCCCGAACCGCCCACTCCCGCACTGCGGTTGCTCAAGGCGCCGAACGTGGTGCTCTCACCGCATGTCGCGGGTGTCACCCGGGAGACGCTGGTACGGATCGCGCTGGCGGCCGTACGGAACGCCGCGGACTTCGTGGAGGGCAGGCCGCCGCGGGACGTCGTCTCCTAGGACACGACGGACAGCGAGAGAAGGGCCGGCCCCGCCCGCGGCGAGGCCGGCCCGAAGGCGCTCCGTGGCCCTACGAGCCCGCTCCGCCCACGGCGTCGGCGGCGTTCTCGGCGTCGCCGAGAACCTCGGTGACGCCCACGGCGCCGACCGTTCCCGTCGGATCGACGGCCACCACGGGGTCGGTGAGTTCACGGGTGTCGGGGAGCCGGATCGGCAGCGCGCCCGGTGCGGCAGGACCGGGTGTGGCGGGACCCGGGGCGGCGGGCCGCGGGGCCGGAGCGGCGTGGTGGCCGTCGTCGACGGTCACCGTCTTCGGCTCTCCCCGACGCGTGCGTGGCTCGGCCGTCCGCGGCCCGGTCGTCCGCGGGTCGGCGGAGACACCGGTCGGTGGAGCCTCGGTGGGTTCGCCCGGTGCTTCGGAGACGCCGCCGTCGACGGACGGGCCCCGGCTGGTGGCCCCGGGCAGCGGGTCCGTCCCGACGACGGACAGCGAGTCCGGGCGGGGCGACGAGCCGTCGGTCTGCCACCGCTGGGCGTCGGATCCGTCACGCACCTTGACGAGCACGTCGCCGTCCGGATCCGTGGACTCCGGAGTCACGGCCAGCCCGTCGTGCCAGCGGGGCAGCAACTCCCCCTGCACCGTGAGGTCGTAGCGCATGTCCTTGCCCCGCTTCGCGTCCTCGGCGACGCAGCGGACGAGGAAGACGACACCGTTGTCGGCGTGCGAGTCGAGGCACAGGCCGGGATCGGCGACGCTGCGCAGCAGCCCGTCCTGCTCGTACGACCACTGCTGGGTCCAGGCGGACGAGCAGACCGCGAGCCGGGTCCCGACGCCCGCCTTGAGCGTCGTGCCCCGGATGTCGAGGCACAGGTCGGCGGCCAGGTTCCGCAGCCGGGTGTGCTCCGCGGTGCCCGGCACGCCGGCCGAGGCGGAGGGGTCGGACAGCACCGGCGGGACCGGGGAGCCGGGCGCGGGCGACAGGGTGCGGCTGCTGCTCGCGCCGGTGGTCGCCGCGGGGTCGGCTCCGCCGTCGTCGTTCGACCACAGGCTGACGGCGAGCACGGTCGCCAGCAGGGCCGCGGAGACCCCGGCCCCGGCGAGCAGCGCCTGTGAGGGCCGTTGTTCCTCCGAGCGGGCCGCCCGGCGCCCGGGCGCGGGGATCTGGGACAGCAGGCGATGACGTCCGCCGGATCCCGGCTCCGCCCCCGGTGCCGGGACGGGTCGGGTGCCCCGACCCGGACGGCCGCTTCTCGCGGGGCGCCCCGCGGTGCTCTGCCGTCGCGCACCGAACGGGGAGACGGTCCGGGGGCGTAGCGCTTGCCCCGCGCGGCCCGGACGGGACTCGAGATAGCGCCGTGCGCCCCACCCGAGTACCGCCTCCGCGAGGAGGGCTCCCAACCCCTCCTCGAAATGGCCGAGTTGCTCGGCGGCCCGCCGACAGTAGGCACACTCTCCGAGATGCAGCCGGACATCCGGCAACAAGGTGCCGCCCCGGCGAATCTGCACATCGAGCAGCCGGTTGTAGAAACCGCATTCCCTGCTCGGCGCGAGTTCCCGGTGGGCGCGCACCATGCCTTCCCGGAATTGGTCGCGGGCCTGTTCCAGAGCCGCCGACGCGGTGTCGGTGTCCATGCCCGAAAGGCCGGCCGGCACGGATAGCGACTCGGCTTCCACCTCGGTGTGCCAGAGCAGGCATCGGGCGAGTCCGGGAAGAGCCAGGAATGCCCGCTCGGCGAGCTTCCGGTTTTCGGCCGTCAGGGTCTTGGCCGTGCGCATACCGCGGCCTCCCGCGGGTTTCCGCAGATCCGGAAGCACCCCGGATATCCGCCCGTCCCCCGCCCAGTCCCTGACGGTGTCCCGTACAGACACCAGGAACCGGGGCCGCAGCGCGAGACCCGGCTCGCCCTCCCCGAGCCGGCCCAGCACCTGGTGGAAGGCGGTCGCGGTCACCATGGCGGCGACGTCGGCCCGCGTGGCGAGGCAGACCACCGCGTAGTCGTACGTCGGCTGCCAGTGGCGGGCGGTCAGCAGCGCGACGGGGCGGGTGGCTTCGCCGTGCGGTCGACCCCTCAGCAGCGCGGCGAGGTCCTCGTCGGACTCGCCGGGAACGCCACTGGGCGGATACGGGGGAAGCGGTGGGCGGGGGGTGTGCACGGAGCGGGTTCCTTCCGAGGCGCGTGGGGCCACGCGGAAAATGCCGGCCCGTCGAAAAGGAGTCCTGATTGGTGTGTACCTTTTTGACGGAGCGCCGGGAAAACGGCCGGGGGACGAAGGCCGTACGGCGACCGTCGGACAGGGGCCTTTCTGGCCCGTCGACAGCCGGGGATGACGAACAGCGATTCAGTCCCGGGCATTGACCAGGCGCAGGGGGATCACCCTCGCACAACACGCTCGTGACCAACAAGACACTCGGGCCACGGCAGCCCTATTGAAAGAATGTCAAAAGGCACGTCGGCAACACGCCCGGATCGCACCGGCATTCGATATTCATGCGCCCCGTGTGAACCGTATGCACGCGACGGTGCCTCTCGCACGCTTCCGGCGCGCAGGCCCCGGTGGTCCACTGGGGACCGGCCCTTCTCGGAGGCCCCGCGCGGAACGGCGGCTCTCCCGCGCGAAACGGCCGCCGACCCCGTTCCTCCCGCCCTCGGTCGGCGGCCCGAGAGAGCCTCACGCTGCGCGGGCCGACGACCGGGTGCGCCCAGCGCGTCAGGCGGCCTGCCTGCCGGTCAGGGCGAGCAGGCGTTCCAGCGGCGTGGCGTCCGGAGCGGGTTCGACCTCGGGTCCGAAGGCTCCCGAGGCCCGGGCGCCCTCGGCGATCCGCGCCGCGACGGCCGCCGCGGTGGCGACGACGTCGCCGTCGGCCGTGAACGGCCGGCCGGTGGCGGTGGCCAGGTCCCAGCCGTGCACGGTCAGCTCCATGATGGTGATCGTCGCGGCGAGCGGCGCGGGACGCGTGCTCCCGAAGAAGGGTGTCTCCCCCTCCCACGCGGCCGGCTCGGCCCAGGCGTCGGCGAGTCGGCCGACGAGCGGCGGGAAGACGACCCAGGGCGCTTCCGTCAGAGGCCTGGGGGCACCTGCCGGAAGCGGCTCCTTGGCGGCGGCGTGCACGCCGGCGACCAGGGTGCCGAGCAGGTGCTCGCTGAGGCGGTGGACGTCGAAGTCGGCGCAGGGTGTGGGAAGTTCACGCTTGCCGGTGAGGGCTTCCTGCCCCGCGTGGTCCTGGAGGGTGCGGGCCGCGCGGGCCAGTTGGCCGGCGAGGTCCACGGTCTCGGTGTTCATGGCGGTCTCTCCTGTTCGGCGGGGCGGTCCGAGGAGGGACGGACCGCTCACCGGGAACAGACCCGGCCCGGCCGGGAAAGGAATCGGTCGGGCCCTTCGGAGGCCCGGGCCACCCGCCACCTTTCGGAGGCGCGGGCCACCCTCCGGGACGGGCCGTGCCGTCCCGGAACCGGCAGGCCCCGGAGCCCGGCCCGGCGCCTGTCCGACGGGGGCGGCCCCGGGACCTGCCTCGTGCGTCAGCTCGCCCAGAGGCCCCTCCTGCGGTAGCCCGGCTCCCAGAAGAGGCGGTTGAGTGCGCGGACGGGCGGGGGCAGCGCGCCGAGGAACGTGGCCCGGTCGGCGGGCGCCACCCCGTCGACGATCCACGGCACGAACACCGCCGCTCCCCTCAGCCCCTGCGTCCTGCGGATCCGGCCGGTGAAGGCGCCCCAGTCCTCGGGGGTGAGCACCTCCTGGATGAGCGGGAGGGCGCTCCGCTCCTCGTGCGCGAGGTGGTCGTCGAGGGTCGCCGCCAACCCGTGCACCAGGGAAGGCAGTTCGGCGGACTCGTCCCGCAGCGCCTGCTCCACCGCCGTCAAGCGGGGGTCGAGCTGGGCGTGTTCCGCCGCCATCTCCGCGAGCAGGGCGATGTCCCGGGGCCGGCCCCCGACCCGGCGCTCGACCCGCGGCCACAGGTCGCTGTCCTCCGCGGTGTGGTGGATGTGCAGCTGACGCGTGAAGTTGGCCCAGCCGGCGCGGACGGCGGGGGTGCCGGCGGTGCCGTCGGCGGCGGCCTTGCCGAGGCGTTCCAGGTCGCGCCGGAAGGCGTCGTGGGCGGCGTACATGACGGTGAGGTCGATGCTCATGAGCTCGCTTCCTCCAGTTCGGGCTCGTACACGGGCAGGGCGTGCGGGTTGGCGGACGGGCCGCGGTGCCGGGCGACGGCGAGGCAGGCGAGGGCGCCCGTCAGCAGGACCGCGGCGGAGACGAGGACCGCGGGATCCATGGCGTCCACGAAGCCGTGGCCGAAGACCTGGCCGCCGAGCGCGCGCATGCGGTCGGCCACGTCGTGCGGCACCCCGGCGGGCGTGGGGGCGGTCTGCCGGGCGGACACGTCGGTCTCGGCCCGTGAGAAGGCGGCGACGAAGCCGTCGCGGTAGTCGGCCGGGAGCTGTCCGGCGCGCTGTCGCGCCTGGTCGGTGAGCGACTGCGCCAGCTGTGCCTGGAGCACGGCGCCGACGACGGCGCCCGCGAGGACCGAACCGACCTGCCGCAGCGCGTTGTTCACACCCGAGGCAGCGCCGGAGAGCCGCGCCGGGACGTTGCGCATGACCTCGGTGGCCATCGGCGCGAACGTGCAGCCGGCGCCGAGACCGGCGAGGAACAGCGGGAAGGCGACCGCCGTCCAGCTCGACCCGACGTCGGCGGCCGTGACGATCCAGACCAGGGCGCCGCTCCAGGCGAGCAGCCCGGTCATGAGGATGTACTTGCCGCCGATCCGGTCCGCGAGGACCCCGGCGGGGCCTGCCATGACGAACGAGCCGAGGGCGAGCGGCAGCAGCACGAGGCCGGACTTCAGGGCGCTGAACCCGAGGACGGACTGGAGGTAGATCGTGAGCGGCAGGAACATCCCGATGACCCCGAACGACACGGTGACGCCCACGAAGTTGATGAGGGTGAAGCTGCGGTCCCGGAAGAGCGAGAAGGGCACGAGCGGATCACCGTCCTGCTGACCGCGCTCGTGGAGGAGGAACCACGCGAAGAGCACCGCGGCCGCGCCGAGCAGCGTCCGGATCCAGCCGTTCCAGTCGTAGCGCTGTCCCTCGGTCAGGCCGAAGGCCAGGCAGAAGAGGGCACTTGAGGCGAGCAGCACGCCGACGGTGTCGAACCGGTGCCGTACCGAACGGCCCGAACCGGGGATGATCGCGACGGCGAGGAGCAGCACCACGGCGCCGAGCGGCAGATTGACGTAGAAGATCCAGCGCCAGTCGAGGTGCGTGATGAGCGCGCCCCCGACGATCGGGCCGAGGGCGCCGGAGATGCCGGCGACAGCGCCCCAGACGCCCATCGCGGCGCCCCTGCGGTCGGCGGGGAACACCTCGGCGATGATCGACAGGGTCTGCGGCATGAGCAGCGCGGCGCCCAGGCCCTGGACCGCGCGGAAGGCGATCAGCTGGGGCGGGTTCTGCGCGAGCCCGCAGGCCAGGCTGGCGAGTGTGAAGACGGTGACCCCGGCGAGGAACAGGTTGCGTTTGCCGCGCAGGTCTCCGAGACGTCCCGCGGTGATCAGCAGGACGGCGAGGGCGAGGCTGTAGGCGTTGACGACCCACAGGATCTCGTCGAGGGAGGCGTCCAGGTCCTGGCCCATGTCGGGGATGGCGATGTTGACGATCGTCAGGTCGAGGAGCGTCATGAAGAAGCCCAGGGACAGCGTGACGAGGATCGCCCAGGGGTTGCCGTGCCATTTCTTGAACACGATGTGTGTCTCCTTGTGCCGGAACAGCGGAGTGCGGGGAGACCGGACTCGCGTTCAAGAGGGCGACCGGCGCGAGCGGTGTGACACCCAGAGGCGGCCATGAGACGTACGTCACAATCGGGGCGTCGGCTGTCACACTCGGCCCGCCTTTTCCCTCGCTGTGGTGAGAGCCGAGGGAGGCGAGCCATGTCCGAAAGCCCCGAGCCGGACGCCGACGGCGCGACGCGGGTGTTCGTCGAGCACCGAGAACTGCTGTTCGCGATCGTCTACAACATCCTCGGCACCGTCGCCGACGCCGAGGACGTGCTCCAGGAGACCTGGCTGTCGTGGACGGGCCGAGCGCACCGCGCACCGCTGGACGACATCGTGAATCCGCGCGCCTATCTCGTGCGCATCGCGGTCAACCACGCGCTGGCGCGCCGCGCCGCCATCAGCCGGCGCCGTGAGACGTACGTGGGCCCCTGGCTCCCGGAGCCGCTGCTGGACGAGCCCGGTGACGGCGAGCGGGCCGACGACCGCACCCTGCGCTCCGAGTCCGTCTCCCTGGCGATGCTCGTCGTCCTGGAGTCACTGACCCCGCTGGAGCGCGCGGTGTTCGTCCTCAACGAGGTGTTCGGTTACGCGCACACCGAGATCGCGCAGGTCATCGACCGCAGCCCGGCGGCGGTCCGGCAGCTCGCGCACCGGGCCCGCGGCCATGTGCACGCCCGCCGTCCGCTCTACCGGGCGCATCCGCGGGTGCGCCGGCAGGCGACGGAGCGCTTCGTGGCGGCGGCGCTCGGCGGTGACATCGCGGCGCTGATGGAGATCCTCGCGCCGGACGTCACGGTGTGGACGGACGGCGGTGGCAAGGGCCGTGGGGCGTCGGGGCTGCGGCCGGTCCAGGGCCGGGACAAGGCGGCACGGCTGCTCGCCGGCTACGCCACGCGCCGGAGTTCGGGGCTCGACATCCGCTACCGGCGGGTGAACGGCGACGACTCCGCGGTGGTCTTCGAGGGCGGGTCGCCGTACGCGGTCATGGTCATGGACCTGACCCCGGACGGCGAGCAGGTCTCCGACGTGTACATCGTGACGAACCCCGAGAAGCTCGCACACGTAGGGCGTGACGAGACGGCCGACGCGAACGGGCCCGAGGGGACGGCGGAGGAGAGCCGCGCGTGAGCGGCTCCGCCCCCGCCCGGAGGCCGGGCCGGTCAGGCAGCCGGGATCTCCAGCCGGCTGATCCGCAGTCCGCCGTCGTCCGCGCCCGGGTGTCCGCTCGTCAGGGTCAGCCGCAGCCGTGAGCCGCGCACACCGTCGAAGGTGATCACGGTCGGCGCGTCGGACGCGTCGGCCCAGTCGACCGTGGCTCCCCGCACCGGCAGACAGCGGTGCCCGTCCCACACCGACACCTCCACGGTCGCCGGACGGGTGTGGGTCGCGTCGACGGTGAAGGAGACCTCGACGCGGTCGATCCGGCGGGGGCGCGCCCAGGAGACCGAGACCCAGTCGCCGGCGCGGGCTCCGGCGAAGGCGGGGAGCAGGGCGGTCGCCGCCTTGTGGAAGGCGTTGGACCACCCGGTCGCGGGGTCGCCGTCGAGCATCGCGGCCGGGAGGCTGTCCGTCCGGCCCGAGTAACTGGCGTCCGGGAAGGGATGGTCCGGGACGGCAGGATGCTCGGGGGCGAAGCGCGGTGCCGGGGTGGTGGCGCCTGGCCCGGCGACGGTGAGGCGTGCGGTCGCGGTCCCCGCGCGGAGCCCCTCGGCGCGCCCGGTCACCTTCAGCGCGCCCGCCCGTGTACCGGACCGGACGACGGCAAGTGCCTTGCCGTGAAAGGCCGTTCGGGTGCTCGCCTGGTAGCGCTCGGCGCTCTCCTGGCGGCCGTTGTCGAGACCGGCGAGCGATCCACCGTCGGCGTCGAACGTGATGAGGTGCTCCGCGTCGGGCACCACGACACCCCGCGCGTCGACGATCTCGGCGGTCACGAACACCAGGGACCGGCCGTCCGCCGCGAGGGACGGGCGGTCGGGTGTCAGACGGACGGCGTGCGGGGCTCCGGCGGTCCGCAGCACGTCGGTCGCGACGACGCGGCCCGCACGGCGGGCCACCGCCTTCAACTCGCCCGGCCGGTAAGGGACTTTCCAGGTGAGGTGCAGTTTTCCGGCGCTGCCGTTGGGGCTCGTGTAGCTCCCGGGATGCGGGCCGTCGGTGAACGTCCTGTCGTCGCCCGTCGCCTCCGTGGTCTCCAGGTAGGTCCGCCCGTCGCCGGTCCTCTTGGTGTCGAACGTGCGCGTGCCGAGGGACTCGCCGTTGAGGAACAGCTCCACGGTGTCGACGTTCGCGTAGGCCCAGACCTCGACGGTCTCCCCCGCCGGGTGGTTCCAGCTCATGGGCAGCAGATGGACCATGGGCTCGCTCGTCCACTGGCTCCTGAACAGGTGGTACATGTCCTTCGGGAAACCGGCCGTGTCGACCGCGCCGAAGAAGGAGGCCTTCACCGGGAACACGTCGTAGGGCGTGGGTTCCCCGATGTAGTCGATGCCGGACCAGAGGAACTGGCCCGCGAACCAGCGGCGGTCGCGGTCCTTCTTGTGTCCGTACTCGCCGCTCATCGTCCAGGAGGCGAGGTTGTTGTCGTAGGAGGAGACGGCCCGCCGGCCCGGGGTGTGGTTCTCGCCGGTGTTGAGGTGTTCCGGCTCCTGGTACGTGGAGCGGGTGGACGTCTCGGACGACGACTCGGACTCGAAGAGGAACAGGTGCGGGTAGGCGGCGTGCAGGGCGTCGACGGACTTCGCCGTGTTGTAGTTGAGGCCGAGGCCGTCGAGCTTGGCGAGCATGAGGTCGGCCGCCGAGCCCTTCGCCGGGAGGCGGCGGTACTTGTCCGAGCCGATGACGAGCGGGCGGGTGTCGTCCGCCGCCCTCACGGCGCCGATGATGCGGTCGGCCATGGCGAGGCCGGCGGTGGAGGTGGAGTCGGGTATCTCGTTGCCGATGGACCACAGCACCACGGCGGGCGAGTTGCGGGCCGCGAGGACCATCTCGGTGGCGTCCCTCTCGCACCACTCGTCGAAGAAGCGCCCGTAGTCGTAGGCCGTCTTGCCGGTGCGCCAGCAGTCGAAGGCCTCCACCATCATCACGATGCCGAGTTCCTCGCAGACCTCGACGATCTCCGGCGAGGGCGGATTGTGCGAGGTGCGGAAGGCGTTGACCCCCATCGACTTCATGATGGTCATCTGGCGGCGCACGGCGTCGACGCTGACCGCCGCGCCGAGCGCGCCCTGGTCGTGGTGCAGGTCGACGCCCTTGATCTTGGCGTGGACGCCGTTGAGGTGGAAGCCCTCGTCCGGGTCGAAGCGCACGGTCCGGATGCCGAAGCGGGTGCTGTAGGTGTCGACGACGGTGGCCCCGACCCGCAGTTCGGTCTCCAGCGTGTACCGGTTCCCGGGGGTCGCGAAGTCCCACAACCGGGGTTTCCCGACGGTCAGTTCGTGGGTCACGTCGGTGTGGTCGCCGACGCCGACCGTGCTCTCGGCGCGGGCGGCCGTGCGTCCGTCGGGGCCGACGATCCGGGATGTCACCCGGACGTCGGCGGGGGCTCCGGAGTCGTTGACGACCGTCGTGCGGGCCCGGACGACCGCCCGTTCCCCGCTGACCTCGGGCGTCGTGACACGGGTTCCCCACCGCGCCACATGGACCGGCTCGGTCACGACCAGACGGGCCTCACGGTAGATACCGCTGCCCGAGTACCAGCGACTGCTGGGGAGTTGGTTGCGCACCCGGACCGCGACGACGTTCTCGGTGCCGCCGTCCGTGTGCAGCAGACCTGTCAGGTCGAAGGCGAATCCGGTGTACCCGTACGGGTGACGGCCCACCTCCTGGCCGTTGCAGTACACGGTGGCGTCCATGTACACGCCGTCGAACTCCACGGAGACGCGCCGGCCGGTCACGGCGGGGGGCAGGGTGAACGCGGTCCGGTACCAGCCGAGGCCGCCGGGGAAGAAGCCGGTGCCGCTGGTGGTCCCATGCTCCGTGGTGGGTGTCTGCTCGATGCTCCAGTCGTGCGGGACGGCCACCGAACGCCACGCCGAGTCGTCGTAGCCGGGCCGCTCGGCCCCCGCGTAGGCGCCGGAGGGGTCGGTGGCGCCGCCGGGGTCGACCAGCGCGAACCGCCAGCCGTCCCGCAGCGCGATCGTCCGTCGGCCCGTACCGCGGCCGGGAACCGCCGCCGCGACTCCGTCCGCTGCCGCCAGGGCGCCGACGGCGGGGACCGCCGTTCCCGCGATCAGTACCGACCGTCGAGTGATCGTCATGGCGGCTCTCCCCCATCAGGGCGCATAAGTCATCACTATTGATCGTGAACAAACAGATTCTGACGGGAGGCAACACGGGACCGTCAAGGGTCCTGACACCACTTCCGCCCCGGCCTTCACATCGGCCGAAAACCTCCGTACGAATGGCTGTCGGGAGCATCCCCGTTCGGGGGTGCCCACGCCGTACAGGCCCTAGGCTGGAAGCGGAATGACGCGCTTGTTCACTGTGGGTGTGCGCAAGGGAAAGTGGCGACGATGAGCTCGGTCCATCCTCTCGACGAAGCCGCCACTGCACGGGCGGTCATCGACGGGAACGGCATCCTGATCCGCTGGAGCGACGGCGCCCGGCGGCTGCTGGGGCACGCCCCCGAGGAGGTCGAGGGCCGCCCGGCCGCCGACCTGCTGGCCCCCGGGGTGGAGATCGAACCGCCCGGACCCGCGGGTCGCCGCTGGGACGGCGTGCTCGCTCTGCGTCACCGCGACGGACAGGTCGTCGACGTCTGGCTGCTCGCCCACCATCTCGACGGCACCGACGACTGGCTGCTGGTCACCCCGCTCGACGGCCGGCAGCCCCGGGCCCAGGACGACTCGCTCATCCGCGCGGTGCTCACCCAGTCGCCCTGCGCCATGGCCGTCTACGACGAGCGCCTGCGGCTGTACGGGATCAACGACGCGATGTCCCAGGTGATCGGCCTCCCCGAGGACCGGATCCGGGGCCTGACCGTCGCGGAGATCGGCGGCAGACCGGCCAGCAGGGAGATCGAACGCGAGATGGCCGACGTCCTCGCCTCCGGCCGGGGACGCGACGTGGAGACGTACGCCCGCGCCGGCGGTGAGGACCGGGCGCACGCCTGGCTCGCCCGGATCGCCCCGCTGACCGACGCCGACGGGCGGGTACGCGGGGTGTGCGTGGCCGTCCACGACGTCAGCGAGCAGTACCGGGCCCGCGAGCGGCTCCAGCTGGTCAACGAGGCGAGCGTGCGGATCGGCACCACCCTGGACGTCACCCGGACGGCCGAGGAACTCGCCGACGTCTGCGTGCCGGCCCTCGCCGACTTCGTCAGCGTCGATCTCCTGGACCCGCCGGAGAACGGCGGCGAGTACCGCTCCGGGCCGCCGACCACCCCGGTCACGCTGCGCCGCGCCGCCCACCGGTCGGTGAATCCCGGCTCCCCCGAGGCGGTCGTACCGCCCGGCACCCTCGACGTGTACCCGGCGACCTCCCCCCAGGCCGACTCCCTGGTCGCCGGCCGCCCGCTCGTCGCACCGAACGCCGACGGCACGCTGGAGCAGTGGCTCGCCTGGGACGAGCGCCGCGGCAAGCGCGTCGCGGAGTACGGCGTCCACACCACCATGTCGGTGCCCATCGCGGCCCGCGGCAAGACCCTCGGCGTCGCCGTCCTCAGCCGGTTCTCCCGGCCCGAACCGTTCACCGCCGACGACGTCCTGCTCGCCGAGGAGGTCACGGCCAGGGCCGCCGTCTGCATCGACAACGCCCGCCGTTTCTCCCGGGAGCGGGAGACCGCGCTGGCGCTGCAGCGCAGCCTGCTCCCCCAGTCCCTGCCCCGGACCGCCGCCCTGGAGGCGGCCTCCCGCTATCTGCCCGCGGCGCGTGCCGGGATCGGAGGCGACTGGTTCGACGTCATCCCGCTGTCCGGGCTGCGGGTCGCCATGGTCGTCGGCGACGTCATCGGCCAGGGCATCCAGGCGTCCGCGACCATGGGCCGGCTGCGCACCGCCGTCCGCACCCTCGCGGACATCGACCTCGCCCCGGACGAACTGCTCACCCACCTCGACGACCTCGTCGTGCGGCTGTCCACCGAGGCCGGCTCCGAGGGCACCACCGGCGAGGTCGGCGCCACCTGTCTGTACGCGGTGTACGACCCGGTGTCGCGCCGCTGCACGCTCGCCCGGGCCGGCCATCCGCCGCCCTTCGTGCTGCCGCCGGACGGCCCGCCCCGCCAGATCGACGTACCTCCGGGACCGGCGCTCGGCCTCGGCGGACTGCCCTTCGAGTCCGTCGAACTGGAGCTGGCCGAGGGCACGGTGCTCGCGCTGTACACCGACGGTCTGATCGAGAGCCGTGAACGGGACGTCGACGCCAGCCACCGGCTGCTCTGCGGGGCCCTGAAGGAGTCCGCGCAGTCCCTGGAGAGAGCGGCCCACGCGATCCTGCGGGCGCTGCTCCCCCCGGGCGGCGCGCCGGACGACGTGGCGCTGCTGCTCGCCCGTACGCACGGACTCGCCGCGTCCAACGTGACGACCTGGGAGATCCCGGCCGACCCCGCGCTCGTGGCACCCGTCCGCAAGCAGGTCGCCGACCAGCTGGACCTCTGGGGGCTGACGGCGGCCACGTTCACGGCGGAGCTGGTGGTGAGCGAACTGGTCACGAACGCCATCCGCTACGGCGAATCGCCCATCCGGCTGCGGCTCATCCACGACGACGAGACCCTGATCTGCGAGGTGTCGGACAGCAGCCACACAGCGCCGCACCTGCGCCGGGCGAAGACCTTCGACGAGGGCGGACGCGGGCTGCTCCTCGTCGCGCAGCTCACGCAGCGCTGGGGCAGCCGGCACACGCCGGAGGGCAAGACCATCTGGGCGGAGTTGTCTCTCCTCGGCGAGGAGTGAGGGCGCTCAGCGGGAACGGGTGTCACGTCTGATGTGATGGGCCGCGCCGCCATCACCGCCCGGAGGACCGAACCCTGAACAGCCCGCTCATGCCCAGCGTCGTCCCGCCCTTCCCCGGCGGCACCGGCGCGAGTGGCACCCCCCTCGCCGACGCGCTCTCCGCTGGTCCGGGCGCCCACCTCGCCGCGCCGCTCGCCGCCGCGCTCGGCAGCCCGTTCGCCGAGGCGCTGTCCGTCGTCCTGCTCGTGGCCGTCCTCGTCTGCGCGGTGGTGCGGCCGTTCAACTGGCCCGAGGCGGTCGTGGCCGTGCCCGCCGCGGGCCTGGTCCTCGTGACGGGGGCCATCTCCTGGGACCACGCGCGGGCCGAGGCGGGACATCTGGGACCCGTGATCGGCTTCCTGGCGGCGGTGCTCGTCCTGGCCAAGTACTGCGACGACGAAGGGCTCTTCCGGGCCTGCGGCGCGTGGATGGCCCGCTGGGCCGCCGGGCAGCCCGGCCGGCTGCTGACCGCGGTGTTCGTGCTCGCCTCGGCGATCACTGCGGTGCTCAGCCTGGACGCCACGATCGTGCTGCTCACCCCCGTCGTGTTCGCGACCGCCGCGCGCATGGGGGCCCGGCCCAAGCCGCACGTCTACGCGTGCACGCACCTCTCGAACACGGCCTCCCTCCTGCTGCCGGTCTCCAACCTGACCAACCTGCTCGCGTTCACCACCAGCGGGCTGAGCTTCACCCGGTTCGCCGCGCTGATGGTGCTGCCCTGGCTCGTCGCGATCGGCGCCGAGTACCTGGTGTTCCGGCGCTTCTTCGCCCGCGACATCGCGGCGGGCGCCTCCTCCCGGACGGTCGGGGAGCCGCCGGAACTGCCGCTGTTCGCGCTCGTCACCGTGGGCTGCACGCTCGCCGGGTTCGTCGTGGCCTCGGCGGTCGGCATCGACCCCGCCTGGTCCGCCACGGCCGGGGCCCTCGTCCTGGCCACGCGCGCTCTGGTCCGCCGCCGCACCACCCCGCTCGCCGTGCTGCGGGCCACCGCGCCGTCGTTCCTCGCCTTCGTCCTCGCGCTCGGCATCGTCGTCCGCGCGGTGGTGGACAACGGACTCGCCGACGCGCTCGGCCGACTCCTCCCGGACGGCTCCTCGCTGGCCTCGCTGCTGGGCATCGCGGCGATCGCCGCCGTCCTGGCCAACCTGATCAACAACCTTCCGGCGGTGCTCGTCCTGCTGCCGCTGGCCGCCGGATCGGGGTCGGGCGCGGTGCTGGCCGTCCTGCTCGGCGTCAACATCGGGCCCAATCTGACGTACGCGGGTTCCCTCGCGACGCTGCTGTGGCGGCGTATCGTCCATCAGCACGAACACGGCGTCGACCTGAAGGAGTTCACCCGGCTGGGCCTGATCGCCGTGCCCGCGGCGTTGGTGCCCGCCGTACTGGCCCTGTGGGTCTCGCTCCAGGTCATCGGAGGCTGATGGACATGCGGGTGGTCGTCTGGCTGGTCGAGGGAACGTGGCACGCGTGCGTGGACGCCGTCCGCACGCACGCCCCCGGCGCCACCGACGTGGTGCTGCTGCACGTCGCCGACCCGGGTGTGCCCGGACTCGCGCACGGCGCCTTCGCGGGGCTGCTCGGCCGCGGTCGCTCCGAGGCCGACCCGGGCGACCTCCTGGAGACCCTCGGGACGGCCTCCGGCGCGGAACTCCTCGACGCCGCGGCCGAACGCCTGGGCGGCCCGGCGACGCGGGTGGAGCGCGCGGGCCGGGCCGAGCGCGAGGTGGTCGCCGCGGCCGAGGGCGCCGATCTGCTCGTCGTGGCCCGCGACGGGGATCGGGCACGGCTCGGTCCGCACAGTCTGGGACCGGCCGGACGCTTCGTCGTCGACCACGCGCCCTGCCCGGTCCTGCTCGTCTGGCCGGAACCGGCACCGGACGTCACGACGATGCCACCGCCTCCCCCGCACCCTCCGGAGCCCCCGCACCCGCCCGGGCCCCCGCACCCCCCGCGTCCGTAGCCCACTGCCGCGGCGGACCCCGAGCGGGGCCCGCGAGGTGACGCCGGTTCCGGGACCGTCCGCGCCCGTGATCAGGGCGTACGTGGCCGAAGGGCGACCCCGTGGCGGGGCACCCGCCTTGACGGATCAGGGGCGTACGCGCTTTGATCCTGGCGTGCCGTGGTGCGACCCGGCACGCAGAGGTACGCCCAGCCGGTAGCGGACTCGGTTCAAGTCCGGCCAAAGTCGCCAGGATCGCTCGCAGCGTCCGAGGCGGGGACGTACTCGCGATTGATGGAGCGGACATGCCCCCCGTCAAACGTGCTCTCCGCGCCGGAGTTCTGGGTACCGCCACAGCTCTGGCCGGCCTTCTCGCCCTCGTCGGCTGCGGCTCGGGGAAGGACACCGACGCCTCGCCGAAGACCCCGCGCGGGACCACCGGCGCGCCGGCCCCGTCGTCGAAGCCGAAGCCGTCCCGGACCTCGGCCGAACCCTCGGCCGACGCGGGCCAGCGGTCGTCCGGCGCGCCGAAACCGACCCGCCGTACCGACCCGAAACCGACCGCCGTCCAACTGCCGCCGCTGCACGCGGGCTTCGACTACCAGATCGGCGGCGCCTACCCTCCGGCCGCGGGGGTCCGCATCGTCAGCCGCGACCGTTCCTCGTCGCCCGCGCCCGGCCTGTACAACATCTGCTACGTCAACGCCTTCCAGGCGCAGCCGGAGGAGCGCGGCCAGTGGCCCGCCGACCTGCTGCTGCGGGACGCGGACGGCAAGGTCGTCGTCGACAAGGACTGGGACGAGGCGCTGCTGGACATCAGCACGCCGGACAAGCGCCGCCGGGTGGCGGCGCGCGTCGACCGGTGGATCGACTCGTGCGCCGACAAGGGCTTCGACGCGATCGAGCCGGACAACTACGACAGCTACACGCGTTCCCGGAAGCTGCTGACCGCGGACGACGCGACGGCCTTCATCTCGCTGCTGTCGGCGCACGCGCACGCCCGGCATCTGGCGATCGGGCAGAAGAACACCGTCGAACTGTCCGGGGCCAGGTCCCGGGCCGGGCTGGACTTCGCGGTGGCGGAGGAGTGCGGCGAGTACGACGAGTGCGGTGAGTACGCGAAGGCGTTCCACGACCGGGTGGTCGTCATCGAGTACACCGACAGCGGTCTGCGCAAGGCCCGGGCGGCCTTCGGGAACCGGCTGAGCATCGTGCGCCGGGACGTGCTGGTCTCGACGCCCGGCAGCGCGGACTACGTCCGCCGGACCCGCTGACAGGGGGCCGGGATGACCCGCGCGATACCGCGGCGCCTGGTCCTGGGCGCGGCGGCGGCCGGCGCGCTCGCCGGCTGCGCCGGCCCGTCGGACGGCGTCGGCTCGGACGGCAGAGTGACCGTCGAGCTGTGGCACGGCCAGAACGACACGGCCCGCAAGGCCGTGGAGGCTCTGGTCGCCGAGTTCAACCGCACGCATCCGCGCGTCCGCGTGGACAGTTCGGGCGGCGGGGTGCTGGCCGACGCGATGCTCCAGAAGGTGACGGCCGCGCTCGCCGCCGGCTCGTACCCCGACATCGCCTACGTCTTCGGCTCGGACCTCGCGAGCGTCGCCCGCAGTCCCCGGGTGGTCGACCTGACGTCCGCGCTGCGCGGCGGCAGCCCGCCGTGGACCTCGTTCTGGCCGCCGGTACGGGATGCCGTCACCGTCAACGGCGCCGTGCGCGCCGCTCCGGCGGCCCTCGACTCCCTGGCCGTCGTCTACAACAGGAAGCTGTTCCGGGAGGCCGGGATCCCCTTCCCCGAAGCCGGCTGGACCTGGGACGCGTTCGTCGACACCGCGCGCCGGCTCACCGACTCCGGGCGGGGCGTGTTCGGCACGGGCTGGCCGGGCACCGGCGACGAGGACACCGTCTGGCGGCTCTGGCCGATGATCTGGGACCTGGGCGGCGACGTGGTCGCCGCCGACGGCAAGGGGATCGGATTCGCCCGACAGGGCGCCCGGGCCCTTGCGACCCTCGCCCGGCTGGCCCACGACAAGAGCGTCTACATCGACCCGAAGACCGGCAGCGAGCAGATGTACCAGGTGTTCCTGGGCGGCCGCATGGGCATGGTGGCCACCGGGCCCTGGCAACTGCCCGACATCGGCGCCGCGAAGGTCGACTACGGCGTCGTCCCGCTGCCGTCGTACAGCGGCAGGCCGGTCACCATCTCCGGCCCGGACACGTGGACCGTGTTCGACAACGGCTCGGCCCGCTCCCGGGCGGCCGTCGAGTTCGTCCGGTGGATGGTCCAGCCGTCGCAGGACGCCCGCTGGGACATCTCCGCCGGCGGACTGCCGCTCACCTCGGCCACGGCCCGCCGGCCCGAGTGGCGCCGGCACGCGGAGACCACCAGGGGCCTCGACGTGTTCACCGCCGCGCTGGACTCCGCCCGGGTCCGGCCCGTGCACGCGGCCTACCCGCAGATCTCCCAGGCCCTCGGTGAGGCCGTCGTCTCGGTCCTGCTCGGCAAGGACTCCCCCGCGCAGGCCATCCGCCGGTGCGCGGACCAGGCCGACGCGGCCCTGCTCATCCCCCGGTGACGTCTCCCCGAGACGCTCCCTGCTGACTTCCAGGTGAAGGAGGCCGTCATGTCCACTCTTCCCCGCGCCCTCACGCTCCCCCCGGGCGCCACCGTGAACCCCGCCGCCGCACGCAGCGCCGCCCGCCGCCGTGCCCGCCGCGAGACGGCCACGGCCTGGGGCTTCATCAGCCCGGCCGTCGTCGTGATCCTCGGGCTCAGCATCGTGCCCGTCGTGTGGTCGCTGCTGCTCTCCTTCCGCGCCGACGACCTGGTCACCCCGGGCCGCTGGGTCGGCCTCGACAACTACCACGCCCTCGCCCAGGACCCCAACTTCCGTACGGCGGTCGGCAACACGCTGGTGTACACCGCCCTGTACGTGCCGCTCAGCCTGGTCGGCGGGCTCGTCCTCGCGCTGGCCCTGAACCGCCGTATCCGCTTCATCGGCCTCTACCGCACCCTCGTCTTCGTCCCCTTCGTGGTGTCGGCCACCGCGCAGGGCGTGCTGTTCTCCTTCATCCTCGACCCCGAGTTCGGTGTCGCGAACGCCCTGTTGCACCAGCTCGGTGTGTCCTCGCAGGGCTTTCTCACCGACCCGGACCAGGCGCTCTACCTGCTGGTGCTCATCTCGCTGTGGAGCGGCGTCGGCTTCTGCGTCGTGGTCTACCTGGCCGCGCTCCAGGACGTGCCGCCCGAACTCGTGGAGTCGGCGCGGATCGACGGGGCCGGCCGCTGGCGGGTACTGCGCCACATCACCCTGCCGACCCTCACGCCGGTCACCGTGTTCCTGCTCCTGTGGCAGCTGATCATGGCGCTCCAGGTCTTCGACCTGATCTACGTGACCACGAAGGGCGGCCCGCTGGGATCGACCGCCGTGGTCGTCTACTTCGTCTGGCAGCAGGCGTTCCAGATGTTCACGGCGGGCTACGGGGCCGCCGCGGCGTACGTCCTCGCGGTGGCCCTGCTGGTGGCGGGCGGCGCCCTGCGTCTGGCCCGGCGCCGGCAGGGACGTACGGAAGGAGCGGTGCGATGAGTTCATCCGGGACCTCGCGGCGGCCGAGCGGCTGGCATCTGGCACTGGCGCCGCTGGCGCTGGCCTTCGCGCTGCCGCTGCTGTGGCTGGTGCTCAGCTCGGTGATGTCCGACGCGGAGATCAACCGGTTCCCGCCCGCGCTGTGGCCCAAGGGCATCGACCTGGGCGGCTATCGCTACGTGCTCGGGAACGCCATGTTCCCGCGCTGGTTCGCCAATTCGCTGATCGTCGCCTCGGTGGCCGTCCTGTCGAACCTGCTGCTCGGGGCACTCGGCGGGTACGCGTTCGCCCGGATGCGGTTCGCCGGGTCACGGCTGCTGCTCGGGCTGATGCTGGCGACGATGGTGATCCCCTTCCAGCTCACGATGATCCCCACGTTCCTGGTGATGAAGGAGCTGGGGCTCATCGACACGCTCGGCGCGCTCATCGTGCCGTCGCTCGTCACGCCGTTCGCGGTGTTCCTGTTCCGGCAGTTCTTCCTCGCCCTGCCCCGGGAGATGGAGGAGGCGGCCTGGATCGACGGCTGTTCGCGGCTCCGGGTTCTCTTCTCGATCGTGCTGCCGCTGGCCCGGCCGGCCCTCGCCACGGTCGCCGTGCTCACCTTCCTGAGCACCTGGAACGACCTGTCGTGGCCGCTCATCGCGATCAACCACGACACCCAGTACACCCTGCAGCTCGGCCTGACGACGTTTCAGGGACAGCACCACACACGCTGGTCCGCGGTGATGGCGGGCAACGTGATCACGGTGCTGCCCGTGCTGGTGGCGTTCCTGCTCGCGCAGAAGACCTTCGTCCAGTCGCTCACGTCCAGCGGTCTGAAGGGATAGGCCGTGGAGAAATCCTTCGATCTGCTGGTCGTCGGTGACGCCAACCCGGATGTCGTGGTGGGTCCGCTGCGCGGCCCACTGCGGTTCGGTCAGCGTGAACAGCTCGTCGAGCACGGCGGGTTGGTGCTCGGCGGCTCCGCGGCGATCATGGCGTGCGGGGCTTCCCGCCTCGGACTGCGGGTCGCGTTCGCGGGCCGGGTCGGCGACGATCCGGCGGGCGCCTTCGTCCGTGCCGCGCTCGCCGCGCGCGGCGTCGACGTCGGCTTCCTGGTGACGGACGCCGGTCTGCCCACCCCGCTCACCACGGTCGTCACGGCCGGGGACGGGGACCGGGCCATCCTCACCGCGCCCGGCTGTCTCACGGCGACCGGACCCGAGGACGTACCGCGGGACCTCCTCGCCGCGTCCCGGCACGTGCACACGGCCTCGTTCTTCCTGATGCCCCGTCTGGCACGCGGCCTAGCGGGGCTGTTCGCGCTCGCCCACGACCTGGGGGCGACCACCTCGCTCGACACCAACGACGACCCGGCAGGGCACTGGGACAGGCAGCTCGTGGACCCGGTGCTGAAGGTCACCGACGTCCTGCTGCCCAACGCGGCGGAGGCGTGCGCGCTGGCCGGGGAGCCTCAACTGGTCCTGGCCGCCGCCTTCCTGGCCGGACAGGGGCCGACGGTCGTCGTCAAGGACGGTGCCGACGGTGCCCTCGCGTGCGCGGCGACCCGGCTGACGCGGGTCCCGGCGGTACCGGTCGACCCGGTGGACACGGTCGGCGCCGGCGACAGCTTCGACGCGGGCTTCGTCGCCGCGAGGCTGCGTGGACTCGACCTGTCCGCCTCACTGGCGGTGGCCGCGGCCTGCGGTTCGCTGTCGACGCGCGCCCACGGCGGCACGGCCGCCCAGCCCACCTGGGACGAGGCGACCGCGGCGGCCCTGCACACCTCCGCGGACCCGAACACCGCTCCGCTCCCCTGCACTGCGCAAGACCCCAGCACCCCCGACACCTGGAGCCGTACATGAACGACGTCACCGCCCCGAAGATCGCCTTCGTCGGAGCCGGGAGCGTGGTGTTCACCCAGGGACTGCTGGCCGACCTGTTCACCTTCCCGGAACTCGCGCACGCGCGGATCGCGTTGCACGACATCGACGCGGAGCGGCTCACCACGGCCGAGGGCGCCGCCCGGTACATCGCGGGCGTCCGAGGCGCGAAGCCCGTGATCACCACCCACCCGGACCGGCGATCGGCCCTCGCGGACGCGGATTTCGTCATCAACATCATCCAGGTCGGCATGGACAGCGCCACCCGGACGGACTTCGATGTCCCCGCCCGCTACGGGCTGCGCCAGACCATCGGGGACACGCTCGGCATCGGCGGCATCTTCCGGGCCCTGCGCACCTTCCCCGTGCTCCGCTCCCTCGCCGCCGACATGGCCGAACTCTGCCCGGACGCACTGCTGTTGAACTACACCAACCCCATGGCGATGAACGCCCTCTACCTGAGCCGCGTCGCGCCCGCCCTGCGGGTGACGGGTCTGTGCCACTCGGTGTACTGGACGATGCACGACCTCGCCCAGCTCGTCGGCGTCCCCTTCGAGGAAGTCACCTATCTCGCGGCCGGGGTCAACCACCAGGCGTGGGTGCTGCGGTTCGAGCGCGCGGGCCAGGACCTCCACCCCCTGCTGGACGAGGTGATCGCACGGGACCCGGAACTGCTGCGCAGGGTCCGCGTGGACATGTACCGCAGGCTCGGCCACTACCCGACCGAGACCAGCGAGCACTCCTCGGAGTACGTGCCCTGGTACCTGCACCACGACAGCGAGATCGAGCGGCTGAGGCTGCCGGTCGGCGCCTATCTCGACATCATCGAGGAGAACGCGGAGAGCTATGTGCGCACCCGCGAGGCGCTCGCGTCGGGGACACCCCTGCCGGTCGAAGGCACCCTGGAGTACGCCCCGCAGATCATCCACAGCGTCCTCACCGGCACCCCGCGCACGGTCTACGGCAACGTGCCCAACCGCGGCCTGATCGACAACCTTCCCGCCGACAGCGTCGTCGAAGTGCCGTGCCTGGTAGACGCTTTGGGGATCCAGCCCACCCGGGTCGGCGCGCTGCCGCCGCAGTGCGCGGCGCTGAACAGCGCGTACGTCGCCGTCAACGACCTGGTGGTCCGCGCCGCGACCGACAACGAACCGCGTCACATCCGGCACGCCGCGATGGCCGACCCGGCGACCGCGGCGGCCCTCCCGGTCGAGCGCATCTGGGACCTGTGCGACGACCTCGTACGGGCCCACGGGGAACTGCTCCAACCGGAGTTGCGGGTGGAACTCGGCCACTGAGCCGCGCGAGCGCGGACGGTCCGGAAGGCAGGCGGTACGGCGTCGGCCGGGCGACGGTCCCGGCCGACCCGGGCGTTCACAGGAGGTGCAGGTCGCGGGCGCGGCGCACCGCCTCCCCGCGGCGCGTCGCGGCCAGCTTGCGGTAGACGCTCTTGAGATGGGTCTTGACCGTGTTGACGGACAGGTGGAGGTCGGCGGCGATCTCGTCCCGCGACATCATCTGCGCCAGGCGCTCCAGCACTTCGCGCTCGCGTTCGCTGAGCGGCTCGACCACCGGGACGAGGTCCTCGGGCCGGCCCGGCCGCCGGCTTCCCGCCGCGGCCACCACCGGGAGCCAGTCGTGTCCCTGGGCCAGGGCGGGCCGGCGCCGCACGAGCGCCGGCAGCCAGGGGCCCGCCTCCACGAACGGCCTCCTCAGGTGCTCGGGGCGGGCTCCCCGCAGGGCACGCGCCACCAGCCGCTGGGCGGTGAGGTCGTCGCCCAGTGCCTCCACGGCCTGCGCCCGGGCCAGTTGTACACGGACCGTCGTGCCCGGTGCCTCGTCCCGCTCGGCGGGGAGCGCGTCGAGCAGGGCGAGCGCCCCCGCCGCGTCACCGGTGGCCAGCCGCGCCCGGGCGGCCGCCGCGGTGGCCTCCGGCCCGGCAGCTCCGGGCCCGTCCGCGGCGAGGGCCTCCAGTGCGGCGAGCGGGTCACCCATCGCCAGGTGGGCGGCGGACAGCAGCAGCGCGGCCCGCTCGTCGACCCAGGGCGAGGGTTCCACCCCGTGAGGACGGCGTAGCTCCTCCAGGACCCGTACCGCCTCCTTCGGATGTCCCTTGGCGAGCAGCGTCCGTGCGCGCACGGACGCGAGTTCGGCGATCGCGACGGGGTCGCGCGAGGCCGTCGAGGAGGCGGTCGCCTGGTCCAGGTGGGTCTGCGCCGCGGCGAGGTCGTCGCGGTCGACCGCGACCGCGGAGAGGACGAGCTGGGCCACGCCCGTCCGGGCACCGGGCGGCAGGCCGGAGCGTTCGGCCTCGGCGACCGCGGCCCGCGCGTGCGACTCCGCGCGGCCCGGCCGGCCGTGCAGGAAGTCGATCAGGGCGAGTCTGCTGAGCGACTCGTGGCGCGGGTACGCGGTGGCGGGCCCGTCGTCGGTGCGCGCGGCGGCGGACAGCGCGGCGACGGCGTCGTCGAAGTGCCCCGCCCACAGCTGCGCGGAGCCCAGATCGGTGAGCATCAGCGCGGACAGCTCCGGGTGGCGTCCGAGGCGTTCCGCGGGCAGCCGGCGCTCCGCCGTCCTCATGTCCTCCGCCGCCGCCCGCGCCAGGTCGGCGGAGCCGGTCAGCCGTGCGGCGAGGACCCGGAGTAGGGCGTGGCTCAGCCGCAGGGCGGCCGTGTCCTCGTCGTCGGCGGAAAGGCCCTCGGCCGCGCGGCGGAGGTGGTCGAGGCCGCGCCCGACGTCGTGGCGGGCGAGTTCGCGGGCGGCGCGCACCAGGCAGGCGGCCGGGCCGGCCGTGTCGGGCGGCATGCCGGCGAAGAGCTCGTCGAGGCGTTCCGCGTCGAGTCCCGTCAGCAGCCGTCCGATGGCCGGTTCGTCGATGAGCCGGCCCGCCGCGAGATCCCACTCGCCCGCCCCGGCGGCATGCGGCAGCGCCTCCGCGAGGAGCCCCGCGTCGCTCAGCCAGCGGGCGGCCCGCCGGTGCAGCTCGGGTTCGAGTCCGGGGCTCCTGACGTGCAGATGGACGCGGAGGATCTCCGCGAAGAGGGGGTGCAGCCGGTACCAGCCGTGCCCGATGGCCTCGACGAACGCGTTGGCGTGCCGCAGTCCGGCCAGGATGGCCTGCGCGTCGTCCCGGCCCGTCAGCACGTCGGCGAGGTCCGGGTGGATCTGGTCGAGGACGCTCGTCCGCAGCAGCAGGTCCTGTGTCGCGTCCGGCTGCGCATCGAGCACCTCGGCCAGCAGGAAGTCGGCGAGGGTGCTCCGTCCCGCCTCGAAGTTCTTGATGAAGGTGTCCGGATCGTCCGCGCCCCGCGCGGCCAGGATGCACAGCCGCAGGCCCGCCGCCCAGCCGCCGGTCCACTCGGTCAGCGCCCGTGTCCCGCCGTCCGACAGGCTCAGGTCGTGGTGGCGCAACAGGTCGACCGTCTCGTCCACGGCGAACGCCAGGTCGGCGCCGCGCACCTCGGCGACCGCTCCGGCGGCGCGGTAGCGGTGCAGGGGCAGCTGCGGCTCCGTACGGCTGACGAGCACCAGGCGCAGTCCGGCGCCCGCGTGGCTGAGGACGAACTGGACCTCCTCCGCGACCTCGGGTGAGGCTCCCGCCCGGTCGAAGTCGTCGAGCACCAGCACCACGGGATCGGCGCGCTCGCTCAGCCAGGCGGCGAGCCGGGTGAGCAGGGAGTGGTCCACGTCGCCGGGCCCGGCGGGGCTGCCGACGCCGTCCGGTACGGCCACGCCGTGCCGTCGCAGGGCCTCCAGCACGTACGTCCAGAAGATGCCGGGTCCCGCGTCGTCGTTCTCGACCGTCAGCCAGGCCAGGTCGCCGGGGTGTTCCCGTGTGGAGACCCAGTGGGCGACGAGGAGGGTCTTGCCCGCGCCCGCCGGTCCGTTGACCAGGGTCAGCGGGCCCTGGACGCCCCGGGCCAGCCGGTCGACCAGGCGTGGTCTGTGGACGAAGGTCTCGGTGAGGTCCGGGACGGTGAACCGCACGGCGAGCAGGGGATCGCCGCCCGGTGTCAGAAGCCCTGCCA
This sequence comes from Streptomyces sp. NPDC048643, assembly GCF_040650615.1. Taxonomy (NCBI): domain Bacteria; kingdom Bacillati; phylum Actinomycetota; class Actinomycetes; order Kitasatosporales; family Streptomycetaceae; genus Streptomyces; species Streptomyces sp. NPDC048643. The sequence continues at coordinate 45,565 of NZ_JBEZHO010000011.1, read as the reverse complement.
TGGGGTCGGCCTCCGCGATCTCTCGGCTGCGCCGCGGCGTCTCGTTCCGGAGCGGTCGGCTCCGGCGCGGTCCTGCCCGGAGCGGTCCGGGCGCCACAGCGCACTGTCCGGAGCGGTCCCGCCCACTGATCGTCACCCCGCGTACCGGAAGTCGCAAGGCAGGCTCCGGTCGCCCGCGGCGGGTGAGGCGCGGGCGGCCGGACTCGGGTGCGATGGAGGCAGGGCAGGAGCCGAGCGCGGTGGGTCCGACGGACCGGCGGCGCCGGCAGGCCCGGTGAGGTGGTGACCGGTGAAGCACTGGCACGCGCTGATGGTGCTCGGGACGGCCCAGTTCCTGATGGTCCTGGACACCTCGGTCATGAACGTCTCGATCAGTCAGCTGGTCGAGGACTTCGACACCGAGGTCACCTCCATCCAGGCCGTCATCACGCTCTACGCACTGGTCATGGCCGCCTTCATGGCCACCGGTGGGCGGCTCGGGGACATCCTCGGGCGCCGCCGCCTGTTCCTCCTCGGACTCGTCGTCTACGGCGTCGGGTCGGCCCTGACCGCGGTGGCCCCGACCCTGTGGGTCCTCGCCCTCGGCTGGTCGGTCGTGGAGGGGCTGGGCGCGGCGATGGTGCTGCCTGCCATGGCGGCCCTGGTGGCCGAGTCGTACACCGGCCGGGACCGGGCGGTCGCCTACGGCGTCATCGGCGGCCTCGCCGGGGCGGGCATCGCCGTCGGACCGCTCCTCGGCGGCTGGGTGACGACGTATCTGACCTGGCGCCTGGTCTTCGCCGGGGAGGTCGTGGTCGTCGTCGCGATGCTCTGCTTCCGCCGGGTGATCACCGAGTCGGCCCGTTCCGGGCCCCGCCCCCGGCTGGACGGTGTCGGTGCCGCGCTCTCCGCGGCCGGCCTCGGACTGGGTGTGCTCGGCGTGCTCCAGAGCAGTTCCTGGGGCTGGGTGCAGCCCCGCAACCCGCCGTTCACCGTGCTCGGCTTCGCCCCGACCCTGTTCGTCGTCGCCGCCGGAGTCGTCGTCCTCGCACTGTTCGCCCGGTGGGAACGCCACCGGGAGGCGCAGGGCGCCGATCCGCTGGTCCATCTCTCCCTGCTGCGCGTGCCGCCGCTGCGCTCGGGGCTCTTGACCCTGGTCAGCCAGAACCTCATCCTGCTCGGCCTGTTCTTCGCCATCCCGCTGTATCTCCAGGTGGTGCAGGGCTTCGACGCGTTCCAGACCGGACTGCGGCTGCTCCCGGTGTCCGTCACCATGCTGGTCGCCTCCGTGCTGGCCTCGCGGCTCGGGCGGGTGATGGGGCCGCGCCGGGTGGTGCGGCTGGCCCTGCTGACCCTGCTCGGTGCCATCGTGTGGCTGCTGGCCACCATCGACCCGGTCATCGACGACGCTCAGTTCGCGGGGGCCATGGCCCTGCTCGGTGTCGGCATGGGCCTGCTCGCCTCGCAGTTGGGCAACGTGGTGCAGTCCAGCGTCGGGGAGAAGGAGCGCAGCGAGGTCGGCGGGCTCCAGTTCACCGCGCAGAACCTCGGCTCCGCGCTGGGCACCGCGCTCATCGGGTCGATCCTGATCGGCGCCCTGGCGCAGGCGTTCACCACCCAGGTGGAGAGGAACCCGAGCGTGTCCGAGGAGGCGCGGCAGCAGACGGGCGTGGCCCTGGAGGCGGGCATCAGCTTCGTCTCCACGGACCAGGTCCGTTCCGGGGCCGAGCAGGCCGGGCTGCCGCCGCGCGAGGTGGACGCGGTCACGGACTCGTACGCGACGGCGCAGCTGAACGGCCTGAAGGCGGCCGTCCTCGCCGCCGGCGGCATCACGCTCGTCAGCTTCCTGGTCACGGGGCATCTGCCGTCCGGCCGTACCGGACGCGGGAGGGGCGGCGCGAGGTCGCCCGCCACGGGCACCGACACCGACGCCGGCGACCCCGCCGACTCGCCCGGAGCCGCGTGAACGCGCCGGGCCCACGTTCACCTGCCGCGGGTGAGGGCGGACGGGCCCCCGCGCCGGATGATCGCAGGGAAGGGCCGTCCGCCTGCCCCAGGCCGCTCGCCGGGGGGAGTACACCATGCGCTACGAGATCCGCGTCGAGGGACAGCTGACGGAGACGCTCGCCGAGGCGTTCCCGGAGATGGAGCACGTGGTGGTCTCCGGACAGACGATCCTGTTCGGCCCCGTCGTCGACGAGGCTCACCTGTACGGGCTGCTGGCCCGCTGCCGGTCGCTGGGGCTGCGCGTCGTGGAGATGCGCCAACTGCCCGAATGACCAGGAGGATCACCCGTCGGGGGTGACCCGCGCACCAGAGGCGGGCGGGACGCTGAAGTGCGGGAATCCACCCGCGTCCCGTCGGCGGTCCGGCGGTCGTCCGCTCGACCGCGTGAGGAGGAGCCATGACGGAATCGCGTGGTCCGACGCCGCACACCGGGTCGGAGTCCGGGCCCGGCGGGACGGCTTCGGCGTCCCCGGGTGACCCGGCGGAGCTGCTGGCCGGAGTCGGGGCCTCGTGGACCTGGCTCCTCGGCTCGGCGCTCGCGACCCTGATCCCCGGCATCCTGGTTCTGGTGTGGCCCGAGGAGACGCTGCACGTGCTGGCCGTTCTCCTCGGTCTCTACCTGCTGGTGATCGGCGGCTTCCGCTTCGTGTCGGTCTTCGGCCACCGGGAGCAGGGCGACCGGATCGCCGGCCTGCTGATCGCGGTGCTGTACGTGCTCGCCGGGGTCCTGTGTCTGCGCAACCCCCTGCAGACCATCGCCGCGCTGTCGGTGATCATCGGCATCGTCTGGCTGGTCTCCGGTGTCCTCACCGCCTACACCGCCCTGGCCGCCAGGGATCTGCCGCACCGCGGGTTCGTGCTGTGCGCGGCGGCGATCGGCGTCATCGCGGGCATCGTGGTCCTCGCCCTGCCGACCGAGTCGGCGCGCGCCCTGACGCGGCTGCTCGGCCTGTGGATGATCCTGATCGGCCTGGTCGAGCTGGCCGTAGCCTTCGCCTGGCGGGCCGCCCTGCGCAGGGCGCTGGCGGTCACACCGCGCGATCCGGCCTCGCCGATCTGAGGGGGCTCCCGCCGTCCCGTCCGTGCGGGAAGTCCCCGACGAATTCGGGTGCCTGCCGGTGAGCAGGCCGGGGAGCCGCGCACGTACCAAGGGGCATGCCGACTTTCATGGCCAGCAGGCACGACGACCGCGTGCCGGCGGGCGGCGACGCGACGCCCTCCACGGGGCGGTGGGAAGGTCTGCGACGGCGCCGACGGGCGCTGTTCGCGGTGGCGGTGATCCTGCTGCTGGCGCAGATGACGGTCGCGATGGTGACCACGGCCGTGGAGCAGACGCCGACGATCGACGAGCCCGTCTACGCGGGCACGGCCGTGGTCTATGTCCAGCAGCACAGCCTGCGCTACAACCCGGAGCATCCGCCGCTGGGCAAACTGATCGTCGGCGCCGGGATGCTGTTCGCCCGCCCGCACCTCGACCCCGCGTTCCGGGGCGACCAGACGGAGCTGGGCCGGCATCTGCTGTACGAGTCCGGCAACGACCCGTGGCGGGTGATGCTGTGGGCGCGGCTGCCGGTGATCGTCCTGACGCTGCTGTTCGGTCTGGTCGTCCTCGCGTTCACCCGTGAACTCGTCGGCCGGTTGGGCGCGTTGGTGGCGCTCGCGCTGTACACGCTCTCACCGGACGTGATCGCCCACGGCTCACTGGCCACGCTCGACGTCCCCGCGTCCGACTTCCTCCTGACGTCGGTGTGGCTGCTGTGGCGGGCCCGGCGGCGGCCCCGGCTGTACGTGCCGCTCGCCGGCGTGGCCCTCGGCGCGGCCCTGGCCACGAAGATGAGCACGCTGCCGGCGGTCCCGGTGCTGCTGCTCCTCGCTGTCCTGTCCGTACGGCACGCGGGCCGCCCCGCTCCCGACGCCGCACCGCGCGACGGCGAAGGGGCCGGGACCCGGCGCTCCGGGACGGGCACCGCGGCACAGCACGACGAGGGCGCGGGGAACCGACCGTCCGACCCGGCCGTCGAGCCGCGCGGTGCCGAGGCGGCGGAGGTCCGGCCGCCGCGATCGGCCGGGCCGCACCACGCCGGTGGGGTCCTACGGCTGCTCCGGACCGGTGCGCCGGCGGCGGCCGGGATGGCTCTGGTGGCCGTCGTCACGGTCTGGGCGACCTATCTCGCGGTCGACCCCCGGCTGCGCTGGACGCCACCCCCGGGCCTGCCCGCGGTGCACGGACTGCGGGCGCTGCTCGTCGACCTGCTGCCCCTCCCCCAGCCCTACCGGGACGGCATGCGCGTCCAGTTCGGCTTCGAGGACACGGTCTGGCAGGGCTTCCTCTTCGGCCGTCTCTACCGGGGTTCCCTCTGGTACTACCTGCCGGCCGCGCTGCTGGTGAAGACCCCGCTCGGCATGGCGGCCCTGTGGGCGGCCGGCACCACCGCGCTGACGGCCGTACGCCGGCTGCGGCCCGCCGTTCCGTACCTTCTGCTCCCGCCCGCCGTGCTGCTGGCCGCGGCGATGACCGGCTCCCGTGATCTCGGCGTGCGCTACGCGCTCTTCGTGCCGGTGTTCCTCGCGGTCGTGGCGGGCTGTGCCGTCGTCGTGCGGCGGCGCTGGGCGGGGATCGGCGCGGCGGCGCTCGTCCTGTTCGTCGCGGTCAGCTCCCTGCTGACGTACCCCTACTACCTCCCGTACGCCAACGAGGCGTTCGGCGGCCCGGCCGAGACCCGGCTGCGTCTGCACGACTCGAACGTCGACTGGGGCCAGGACCTCGGGCGCCTGGCGGACCGGCTCCGCCGGGAGCATCCGCACGAGAAGGTGTGGCTCGTGTACAAGGGCGCCGGTGTGCCCGCCGCGTACGGGATCGACGCGGCCGATCCGCGCACGGTGCCGCCGGAGCGGGTGCACGGTCTGCTCGCCGTGTCCGACACCGCGATCGCCAAGGCCGACGCACGACTGAAGGCGCTCCTCGCCGGCAGCCGGCCGGTCGACGACGTCGGCCACTCGATCACCGTGTTCCGACGGCCCTGACCGTCAGCGGCCGTCCTCCCCGTCCGGGGCACCCAGCAGGTCCAGGACCCGCTCCCACCGGAAGTCCCCTCGCCCGCCGTCCTGTTGGGCCTCGCCCGCATACGGGTCGCCGAAGCGCACGCCCATCCCGGTCAGCCGCTCGACGCTCGCGCGGTAGGCGGGGTGAACCGCCAACGCCTCGTTCACGCACGGCAGTACGGCGATCGGGACGCCGAGTCCGTACGCCTCGTTCAGCGTTCCGAGGGCGAGCGTGTCCGATATGCCGGCCGCCCACTTGTTGACGGTGTTGAAGGTGGCGGGCGCGACGGCCACCGCGTCCGGGGCGGGGAAGGGGCGCGGCTCGCCGGGGGTCCGCCAGGCGGAGCGGAGGGGCCGGCCGGTCCGCGCCTCGACGGCGGCCGCGTCGAAGAAGCCGAGGCCCTGGGGGGTGGCGATGACACCGACCTCCCAGTTCCGCCGGTGAGCCGCGGTGATCAGCGTGTCGATGTCCTCGGCGACGCCCGCCGCGCACACCACGACGTAGAGGAAGGGCTTCTCGGTCGGTTCGCTCACACCGGAACACTAAAGGGTGTCGGGCCGGTGCCCGACGGGTCCCGTGCCGGCTCCCGCACCGGTGGATCGATGCGCGAGCGCGGTCACCGCGGCCCGCGCCGCCGCCAGGGAGGCGTCGGCGAGCCCGGTGAGTCCGGCGAGTTCGGGAACGTCGGCCGACCGGGTCAACTCGGCCGCCACGAGGTGCAGATGGGACGGGGTGACTCCGAGGGCCCCGAACCAGGCCCGCAGATAGGGCGTCTGGAAGTCGTAGCCCTCGCGGGGCGTGCCCGGTCCGTAGCCGCCGCCTCGCGCCATGACCACCACCACACGCGTGTCGCGCAGCAGACTCTCCCCGTTGTCGGGGTCGCGGAAGGCGCCGGGGAAGGTCACCCGGTCGATCCATGCCTTCAGGGCGGCCGGCACCGAGAAGTTGTACATCGGCACGCCGAGCAACACGGTGTCGGCGGCGAGGAGTTCGGTGATCAGAGGTCGGGTCAGGGACCACTCGCGTTCTTCGGCGGCGTTCTCGACGAGGGCGGCGACCTTGCCGGGAGGTACGAGGCCCTGGCGTTCGACGCGCCGTCCGAGCACGGGGTAGGCCGGGCCGATCGGCGGGACGGGTTCGGAGACGAGATCGCGGTGGACGTGTCCGTCCGTGCCGTGGGCCGCGCACCAGGACTCCGCGAACAGGGCGGTCAGCCGCCGGCTCACCGAGTCCTCGCGTTCGCCGGCGCTGGAGTCCAGGTGGAGCAGGGCGGCGGGGCGGGAGGCAGTCGTCTGCGTGGGCATGGTTCGTGTCACCTCGGGGGGATCGTGGACGTCATAGGAGGGACGGGGCGCGACGAGGAAAGGTGACCGATGGACGGGCACGACGAGCTGGCGCTGCGGTTCGAGGCGCAGCGCGGCCGGCTGTGGGCGGTGGCCCACCGGATGCTCGGTTCCGCGAGCGAGGCGGACGACGCGGTCCAGGAGACCTGGCTGCGGCTCGGCCGCGTCGACGCGGGCACGGTGGAGAACCTGCCCGGCTGGCTGCGCACGGTGGTGTCCCGGATCTGCCTGGACATGCTGCGCGCCCGCACGGCACGGCGCGAGGAGTTCGTCGGGGGGCCGCTTCCGGAGGCGTTCGAAGCGCCTGACGACGGGGCCGATCCGGCTCGGGAGGCCGAACGGGCCGACGCCGTCGGACTCGCGCTGCTCGTGGTGCTCGACACGCTCACCCCGGCCGAGCGGATCGCGTTCGTCCTGCACGACCTGTTCGCCGTGCCGTTCGAGGACATCGCTCCTGTCGTGGACCGTACCCGGACCACCGCCAAGAAGCTCGCGAGCCGGGCGCGGCACAAGGTGCGGGGCACCCCGGCGGTGTCCGCGGTCGATCTCGCCGTGCAGCGGCGGGTGGTGGAGGCGTTCCTCGCCGCGGCGCGGGGCGGCGACATCGGCGCCCTGCTCGCGGTCCTCGACCCCGATGTCGTCCGCCGGGCCGACCCCGGCGCGGTGCCGGCGGGCGTACCCACGGAGGTCCGGGGCGCACGCGCCGTCGCGGCGGAGACGGTGTTGCTCAGGCGGCAGGCCCTGCACGCCGCTCCGGCACTGCTCGACGGAAGGGCCGGCCTGGTGGTGGCCCCGGGGGGCCGGCTGCTCCTCGCCCTGACCGTCGCGGTCGACGGCGAGCGGATCACGTCGTACGAGGTGATCGCCGACCCCGTACGCCTGCGCGCGCTCGATCTGGCCGTACCGGAGGGATGGTCCGGGCCGACCGGATCGGAACCCCGCCGGGAGCCGCCGGGCGAACCGCGGGCCTCCGCGGACCGGACCGGGCGAGCCGGAGGCCCGCGCTGATGGGGAAGGGCCGGACGTCGCGCGCGGCCGTCCCGGCCGCGAGAGCGGCCCGCGCCGGTGGCGGCGGACACCTCGGTAAGTGCCCGTCGCACGGGATGCGGGGGAGGTCCGGGGCAGGTCCGGATCCGATCGGACAGGTGATCAGGGGGCCGCCCTGCTGAGACCGCCGGCCGACGCCGTCACAGGCCGCCCGCACTCGGCCGGGGGCCGCGGATGGTCCGCACACGGACGGGCCCCCGACGAGCAGGCAACCGACCCGTGGGCCGCAGGCCGCCGCAACCGGCCCCGGGGACCACACATCGGCACCCGACCGGGGGCCACAGGCCGTCCCGCAACCGTCCCCGTGGACCGCACATCGGCACCCGACCGGGAGCCGCAGGCCGACTCGCAACCGGCCCCCGGGTCGTGCGGACCTACGACCCCCCTCCGGCGAGGGCCGGCCCTCACGCCTCCTTCACGGTGATGGCGGCGACCGGGCAGGCCCGTGCCGCCTCCCGCAGCATCGGGTCGCCCCCGCCGTCCGTGCCGCCCGGCAGCAGTTCGCTGAACCCGTCGTCGTCCTGGGTGAAGACGCGCGGCGCAGCGAGGGCGCACTGGCCCGCGCCGATGCAGACGTCCTTGTCGATCGCGATGTCGACACTCATGCCGGACCTCCGCTACCAGGTCACGGGGAGTTCGAGCATCCCCTGGATCGTGTCCCCGGGCTTGAACGGGACGGCGTCCGCGGGGGTCGCCAACTGCAGGGTGGGGAAGCGGTCGAAGAGCGACAGCAGCGCGATCTCCATCTCGGCCCGGGCGAGGTTCTGCCCGAGGCACTGGTGGATGCCGAAGCCGAACGCGACGTGGTGCCGGGCCGGCCGGTGCCAGTCCAGGTCGTCGGGGTCGGGGAAGGTCCGCGCGTCACGGTTGATGACGGAGGTGGAGAAGACCACGCCGTCGTCGGCGCGGATCGTCCTGTCCCCCACCTCGATGTCCTCGGTCGCGACCCGCAGCAGCCCGTCCGCGATGGACAGGAACCGCAGCAGTTCCTCGACCGCGGCGGGCATCAGCCCCGGGTCGGCCCGCAGTTCGTCGAGCTGTTCCGGATGCCGGAGCAGCGTGAAGGTGCCCAGCGAGATCATGTTGGCCGTCGTCTCGTGCCCGGCCACCAGCAGGATGGTCGCCAGCCGGATCAGCTCCTGCCGGTCGACCTTGCCCTCCCGCATCTGGTCGTGGATGAGTTCGTCGAGCAGCCCGTCCCCGGGTTCCGCCTGCTTGCGGTCGATCAACGAGCCGAAGTAGTCGTCCAGTTGGCTCCGGGCCGCGTCGACGTCGGCTCCGCCGGGACCGCGCAGCAGCCGGCGGGACTGTGCCTCGAAGAAGTCGTGGTCGGCGTACGGGACGCCGAGGAGCGCGCAGATCACCGTGGAGGGCACGGGGAGCGCGAAGTCGTTCACCAGCTCTGCGGGCGGGCCCTGTTCGGCCATCCGGTCCAGGAGGCGGTCCACGGTCTCCTGGATACGGGGGCGCAGGGCGCCGATCCGCCGGAGCGTGAAACTCGGCACCAGCATGCGGCGCTGGACGTGGTGTTCGGGGTCGTCGACGCCGAGCAGCGCGACCCGGCGGTCTCGGGACGCGGCCAGCCGCTCGGTGGTCGCAGGGAAGGCGGGCAGCGTGCGGTCCGAGGACAGCCGCTGGTCGGAGAGGAGCTCCCGGGCGGCGGCATGACCGGTGACCACCCACACCGCGCGCCCGTCGAACAGGGAGATCCGTGAGAGAGGGCGTTCCTCGCGCAGCGGCTGGTAGCCGGCGGGCGGGTGGTAGGGGCACGTACGGTCCTGCGGAAACGCGACCGGGTCGGTGAGCTGCGACGCGGGGGCCTGTGACGTGGGGGGTCGGTGGGTCAGGGGGGCTTCTGTCATGAGTGACCTCGCAAGCGATGGTTCCCTCTTACCGATCTTCATTAGATGCCCCAGGCATCTATGTGGCCACGCGAAGTTCGGCCAGATGCGCCGTTCGCCCGATCTGGCCGAAGTGCGGCGGCACACGTTCCGCTTCCCTTGGCGTTCCGGCGCCCACCCTCGCCCCGGCGCCGCGCGCGTGGCCTGATCCGCACCTGGACACCCCTTCCGAAATTCGGTTGCGTGCGCAGATCCGGTGCCCCGAACATCGGCCCATGTCCACGATCGAAGCCTTCCTGCCGCCGACCGCCGCCGCCGTTCGTCCGGTGCGGGTCCAGCAGCAGCCCGGCCGCCCGCGGAGGCCCGACCGTTCCGCGTCGTGACCGCCGCGCTGCTCGCGGGCCTTCTCGCGGGCTACGGCATCGCCGTGCCCGTCGGAGCGGTCGCGACCTACCTCGTCTCCCTCACCGCGCGCACGACCCTGCGGACCGGTGTCTGCGCGGCGCTCGGCGTCGCCACGGCCGACGGGCTGTACGCCCTCGTCGCCGCGCTCGGTGGTACGGCACTCGCCTCCGCCCTCCAGCCCGTCCTGGTACCGCTGCGCCGGGCCTCGGCCCTGGTCCTCGCGGTTCTGGCGGTCCGGGGTGCGGTCGGCGCACTGCGGCAGTACCGCGAACGGCGCCTCGCCGCCCGCTCCGTGCAGGACCCGCCGCACCCGGCGCGCGCCTATCTGACGCTGCTGGGGATCACGCTGCTCAACCCCACCACGGTCGTCTACTTCGCCGCGCTGGTGCTCGGCAGCCGTACCGCCGAGGCCGTCCGTCCGCTGGAGCAGGGGGTGTTCGTGCTCGCCGCGTTCGCCGCGTCCGCCAGTTGGCAGCTCTTCCTCGCCGGGGGCGGCGCCCTGCTGGGCCGGGCCCTGACGGGTCAGCGGGGACGGCTGGTCACGGGGCTGGTGTCGAGCGCGGTGATCATGCTGCTCGCCGTACGGGTGTTCGTGGCGTCGTGACCCGTTCGCTCCGCCTGTCACATTCCAGCGCCGGGCTCCGTCAGTGCGATGACGGCGCGACGGGCGCCGCGGACGGTCGAGGAGAGCGCGATGCAGGCACGGATGAAGAACCCGGCGATGATCCTTCCCGGCGCCATGGAGGCGATACAGGGGCTGTACAAGGCGACGAACAAGGGCGGTGTCCCCCAGCAGACACTGGAACTCGTCCACCTGCGGGCCAGTCAGATCAACGGGTGCAGCGCCTGCGTCGACGCGGGCGGCAGGGGCGGGCGGAAGGCCGGCCTCACGGACGAGCGGCTGTGGTCGGTCGCGGCGTGGCGCGAGGCGCCCTACTACTCGGACGCCGAGCGGGCCGCGCTGGCCCTGGCCGAGGAGATGACCCGGCTGAACGACCGCGGCGGGGACGCGGTCTCCGACGAGTTGTGGGACGAGGTGGCCGACCACTACGACGAGCAGCAGGTCGCCGCGCTGATCCTGTGGATCGCCACGACCAACTTCTTCAACCGACTCAACGCCACCATCAAGGAGCCTGCGGGCGCGACCTGGGGATGAACCCGGTCGCCGGGGGCCGACCCGGCCCCCCCGCCCGCACGCGTCGGAGGCGCGGAGCGTGCCCGACCCCGGCGGCCGCACACGCCGACGCGAGCCGCAACTCGGGCCACCGGTGCGGAAGATTCACGTCCGCTCTGGTGTTGAATCGTGCCGAGACACGACCAGTCCGACGCGATGATGGGACGGAAGTCATGCCACTCGAGGGCGAGTACGAACCCAGCCCGACCCAGTGGGTGCGGGACCAGGTGGAGTTGTACGAGGGGTCCGGCGGGACCAAGGGGACGACGCTGGCGGACACCGGCCTGCCGGTCATCCTCCTCACGACACGCGGAGCCAAGAGCGGGAAGATCCGCAAGACCCCCCTGATGCGGGTCGAGAACGACGGGCGCTACGCGGTGGTCGCCTCGCTCGGCGGCGCCCCCAAGCACCCGGTCTGGTACTTCAACATCAAGTCCGACCCGCACGTCGAACTCCAGGACGGACCCGTCCGCAAGGAGTACACGGCGCGGGAGATCACCGGCGACGAGAAGGCCCAGTGGTGGGAGCGCGCGGTCGCCGCGTACCCCCCGTACACCGACTACCAGAAGAAGACCGACCGGGAGATCCCCGTCTTCGTGCTGGAGCCGACCGACTGACGCCTGCGGGACGCGCACCCGTCCGTGGCCCGGGCCGGCATCGTCGCCGGCGCGGGCCACGCGTGTGTCCGGACAGCCCGGCGGGGACGGCCACGGGACCGGAGCGCATGAACCCACGGACGCCGGGCACCCGGCCGTCAGGCCCCGCCGCGCTCCCCCGTCGCGGCGGGGCTTTCCGCTGCCGTGTCGTCGACGTGCCCCCAGTCGCTCACCCCGGTCTCGCCGCGCCGTGCGGCAGCCCGCGCGGTCTTCGCGTCGGTCACGTCCAGGAAGATCTGGTCGGCCGCCGGGAAGGTGTGGGCGACGGAACGCTTGATGCGGACGGCCACGTCCTCGACCTCCTCGCTGTCGAGTCCGGGGACGAGGTCGATCCGTGCGGCCACCAGCGTCGAGTCGAGGCCCAGCTCCATGGTCAGCAGCGCCTCGACACTGTCGATCTCGGGCTGCGCCTTCAGCAGCTCACGGATCCGGTCGCTCTCCTCCTCGTCGACAGCCCGCCCGATCAGCTGGTCACGGGCGTCCCGGCCGAGCCAGAAGGCGACGAAGACGAGCAGCAGTCCGATGGCGAAGGAGGCCGACGCCTCCCACACGACCTGGCCGGTGACCATGTGCAGCACCATGCCGATGATCGCGAGGGTGACGCCGAGCACCGCGGTGCCGTCCTCGGCGACGACGGTCCGCAGGGCCGGGTCCTTCATCCCCGCCGCGCCGCCCTGGCCGCGTACCTGGAAGAGGGCCCGCAGCAGCGAGGCGCCCTCGGCGAGCAACGACACGACGAGGACCGCGATGCCGACCATGTAGCCGCTGAAGGACTCCTCGGCGCCGTTGCGCAGGGCTTCGAAGCCCTGGAAGAAGGAGAAGCAGCCGCCCATGACGAAGATGCCGACAGCGGCGAGAAGGGACCAGAAGAACCGCTCCTTGCCGTAGCCGAAGGGGTGCTTGCGGTCGGCCGGGCGTTTGCTGCGGCGGAGCGCGGCGAGCAGGAAGACCTCGTTGAGGCTGTCCGCCACGGAGTGCGCGGCCTCGGACAGCAGCGCGGGTGAGCCCGAGAGCAGGCCGCCGACGGCCTTGGCCACGGCGATCAGCAGGTTGGCGCCCAGCGCCACGAACACGGTGACCCGCGTACTGCTGTCGGATCCGTTGCTCGTGCCCTCGCCCTTGCCCTTGCCCTTGCCCTTGCCTTTGCCTTTGCCTTTGCCCTCGCTCTCCCCCGTGTCGGCTGGCGTGCTGTCCGGCTGTTCCTTCGTGTCTTCACTGGTCACCCCGGCCGGTTTCCCCTGCCCCCGCACCTCAACCATGCGGGCGGAGGGAATCGGTGGGCATACTTCGGGCACTCGTACCGCGTCGGACCGGGCGGTGTACGCCCACGGCCGCCCCTGCACCGAAAGCGAGAAGGAGCCCCAGTGTCCAAGAAGCAGAAGAAGCAGAAGCTGTCCCTGGCCTACAAGCCCGTCGGCTTCGCGCTGAGCTGGGCCGGAGGCTCCCTGGCCGGGCTCGCCTTCCAGAAGACCTGGATGGCCATCCGGCACGAGGAGAACGCCCCCGACGCCCTCGACCGGGATCGCGGCTGGGGCGAGGTGCTCCTCGCCGCCGCCATCCAGGGCGCGATCTTCGCCGTCGTCCGGAGCGCGGTGGACCGGTCGGGTGCGAAGGCCATAGAGCGTTCGACGGGCGTGTGGCCCGCCACCGCCAAGAGCGGCGGCCGCGACTGAACCGGTCCGGCGGGCCCCGCCACCTGGACGGGGCCCGCCGGATCAGCCCTGCTTGGGCGCCGTGGAGCGGACGCACCGCAGCGTGAAGGAGTGCCCGGACGGGTCCGCGTAGCCGCGTTCCTCGTACGGGCCCGACATGTCCTTGGTCTCCAGCGGGCGTCCGCCGAGGCCGATCACCTGGCGCTCCGCCGCGTCGAGATCCTCGACGTGGAAGTCGATGTGGGCCTGGAACGAGTTCTCGGGGCGCGGCCAGCTCGGCGGGGTGGCGGTCACGTCCCGGCGGAAGGCCATCCGCATGCCGTCGGCGCCCTTGATCTCGACGCGGTTGCCGCTCGCGTCCGTCTCCTCCGCGCCCAGCATCTCCTTGTAGAACGCGGCGAGCTTCTCGGGCTCGGCGCAGTCCAGCACCACGACCGCTGCCGTGACGAGTGCCATATGTCCTCCGTAGGGTTCCGGGACGACGGCCGGCGTCCGGCCGCCACTGCCCTGCCGTCCCGGGTTACCCCGTACGGCCGATTCAGTCGGCCACGAGCCACGTGCCGCCGCGCATGAGGTCGCGTCCGGCGATCTCGTTCGCCTCGCGCCAGGCCTGCACCCGCTGCGGTGTGACCCGGAAGTACTGGTAGTGGGCGGTGAGTGCACGGGGGTCGAAGCCGGTCCTCGTCGCGAAGGCGTCCCCCACCCCGTCCGGCAGTTCGCCGGCCTCCAGGGTCTCCACGGTGCCGTCGATCATGACGACGTCGCGGGTCGGTCCGATACCGAGCCGCACGGTGCCGCTCGACCGCAGGTTGCGGCCGGTGGGACTGGCTGCCGGGGTCGCCAGCAGCAGGGTCGTACCGTCCCAGAGGTAGGACAGGGGTACGAGGTAGGGCGTGCCGCCGGTGCCGTCGGCGGTGGACACCCAGGTGTCGACGTCGCTCTCCAGCCGGGCGAGCGTGTCCTGCTTGCGCTGCTTCGCGGTGCGGGCGGGCGGGTTCATCTGCGGACGGCCTCCTGGTCGGCGTGCGGGAACGGCACCCCCGGGGCGGGGCGTGCGCGTCGGTCCACGGGGATGACGGTGGAGCGGCCCTCAGTGTGACGGGCCGGGCGGCCGCGCCCCCGCTCCGGACGTCCTCCGGGCGCCCTCGATCTCCGCGAGCCGGGCCGCGGCCGCGCTCAGCAGCAGGTCGAGGGCGGTCGGGTAGGCGCTGCGCCCCATGTCGCGCACCAGGTGGTGGGCGGTCGCCGCGATGTTCGGGTGGCTGTCGGCGGGCAGCCGCGCGTACATCGCCCGCCACACGCCGGCCTCCGCCTCGCGCGCGGCCGGGGGCAGGGCGACACTCGCGGCGTCGAGAGCCGCGAACGCCAGGGACTGGTCGACGAACGCGTGATAGATCCGTACGGCGTCGGGGTCGGGGAAGCCTGCGCCGCGCAGCACGCCGATGATCGTCTCCACCGCCTCGATCTCGTGGACGCGGCCGGTCACCCGGTAGGAGCTGAGCACGGCGGCCTGCGGATGGGCGAGGGCTCCGGCGTGGACGCGCAGTCCGAGCTCGCGGAGGTCGGCGCGCCAGTCGCCGGTGGCCCGCCAGTCGCGCAGCGTACGGCCGATGAGCTCGTCGGCGACGGCGAGGAGCAGGTCGTCGGTGTCGCGGAAGTAGCGGTAGAGGGCGCTCGGGTCGGCGCCGAGGGCCAGGCCGAGGCGGCGGACGGTGAGGGCGTCGGCGCCGTGCTCCTTGAGCAGTCGCAGCGCGGTCCGGACGATCAGTTCCTCGGAGAGGACCACGCCTGTCTTGGTGGGGCGTCTGCGCCGCCGGGCGGCGGCGGGGACGACACGGTCGTTGGCGGACGTCATGGCGGTCTCCCTCCGGTCCCGGCACCTTATGACAACGGCGTTGACCTGTTAAGGCCCCGGGCAGTTTCATTTCCGGTCATCGGGCCGGAATCAGGCCCCGGGTGCGATCGGAGCAGGCCATGACGCAGAAGCCGTACGGTGTGGATCCCCCGTCCTTGCGCAGGACCCTCGGTGTGGCGGACGGCGTCGCCATCGCCGCGTCCAGCACCGCGGCGACGACGAGCATCGGCATCGGGCTGGGGGTGACGGCCGGGGTGGTCGGGTTGCATCTGCCCGCGATCATGCTGCTGGCCTTCCTGCCGATCCTCGGGATCGCGGGTGCCTACTCCCGGCTGAACCAGGTCGAGCCGAACGCGGGCAACGGCTATGTGTGGGTGGGCCGTTCGCTCAGCCCCTGGCTGGGCTTCCTGGTCGGCTGGGTGAGCATCGTCGCCACGGTCGCGTTCCTGGCGTACACCACGGCGGTGACCGGTTCGGCGATGATCCAGCTCGCCGGGGAGGCGGGTGTGCACGACGTGGCGGGCCTGACGCTCGATCCGGGCTCGACGGCCCAGACGACGGCCGTGGGCATCGTGGTCCTCGTCGCCGTCACCCTCACCGCGGTGACCGGAGTGAAGACGGCGGCGCGGCTGCAGAGCGGGCTGCTGGTCTTCGAGTACGTGGTGCTCCTCGGCTTCTGCGGCTACGGCATCGTGACCGGCCCGCACCCCTTCAGCCTGAGCTGGTTCGACCCCTTCCAGATCCCCTCGACGACGGCGCTGGCCCAGGGACTGCTGCTGTCGGTGTTCTGTTACTGGGGCTTCGAGGCGGCCTTCACCGTGAACGAGGAGGTGCGCGACCCGCGGGACGCCTCCCGGGCCGGGACGATCACACTGGTGACGATGCTGGGCCTCTTCCTGCTCGGCTCGGTGGCCTTCCAACGGGTGCTGTCAGAGGACGAGTTGGCCGGACACGGTGCCGAGGGGCTGGCCTTCCTGGGGAACCGGCTCGCCGATCAGCCGCTGGCCGCGCTGCCGCTGGTCGCCCTGATGTTCTCGGCGGTCGCCTCGCTCCAGGCGGGCGTGATCCCGACGGCGCGCGGGATGTTCGCGATGAGCCGGGACCGTACGCTCGGGCCCGTGTGGTCGCGGGTCGACACCCGGTACGGGACCCCGGCCGTCGGAACGCTGCTGATCGGCGCGCTGGCCGTGGTCGTGGCGGGTCTGGCCTTGGTGATCCCCCGGCTCGCCGACATGATCATGGCGACGGTCAACGCGGTCGGGATCGTCGTCGCGCTGTCCTACGCCCTCACCGCACTCGCGGCCGCCGTCCGCTTCCGCGGACTGCTCCGGGAGGACTGGCGGGTGGGCCTCCGCGCGGTCGTCTTCCCCGCGCTGAGCGCCTGCGCGCTGCTCGGTCTCGGCGGTTATCTGGCCTGGTCCTTCTACACCTCGACCGACCACTTCGAGGTGAGCGCGGACAACGGCTGGTTCCTGCTGCTGACGCCCACCCTCATGGTCGTCTCGGGGTTCGCCGCGGCCGCCTGGGCCAAGTGGGTCCGTAAGTCCCCCTACTTCGCCACCGGACGGGGCACCGACGCCGACGCGCCCCAGCTCCTGGCAACCACCAACTAAGGAACAGAAAAGCATGCACGCTGACCTCATCCTCACCGGCGGCCCGGTGTTCACCCCCGAGGGCCGCACCGCGACCACGGTGGCGGTCACCGGCGACCGGATCACCGCCGTCGGCACCTCCGAGGTCCTCGATCTGCGGGGCCCGGACACCGAGGTCGTGGACCTGGCCGGGAGGCTCCTGCTCCCCGGGTTCCAGGACGCGCACGTCCATCCGGTCCCGGCCGGCCTGGAACTGGCCCAGTGCGACCTGACCGGCACGAAGACCGCCGAGGACACCGTCGCCGCCGTCCGGGCCTACGCCGACGCCCACCCCGAACGGGAGTGGATCCTCGGCGGCGGCTGGTCCATGGAGGCCTTCGCCGGTGGCACGCCGACCAGGGAGCTGCTGGACACGGTCGTACCGGACCGGCCCGTGTATCTGCCCAACCGGGACCACCACGGCGCCTGGGTCAACAGCCGCGCGCTGGAGCTGGCGGGGGTCACCCGCGACACACCCGATCCGGCCGACGGGCGGTTCGAGCGGGACGCTTCGGGCGAGCCCACCGGCATGCTCCAGGAAGGAGCCATGCAGTACGTCGGCCGGCTCACTCCCCCGGCCACGGCGGCCGACCGGCTCGCCGCCCTGCTGCACGCCCAACGGCATCTGCACGCGCTCGGCATCACCGCGTGGCAGGACGCGATCGTCGGCACCTTCCTCGGCATGGAGGACCCGTCCGAGGCGTACATGACGGCCGCGCGCGACGGTTCGCTGACCGCGCGGGTGGTCGGCGCACTGTGGTGGGACCGGGCGCGCGGCGCCGAGCAGATCCCCGAACTCGTCGAGCGGCGGGCCGCGTTGGACCACGGCAGGTTCCGCGCGACCAGCGTCAAGCTGATGCTGGACGGGGTCGCCGAGAACGGCACCGCCTCGCTCATCGACCCGTACCTCGACACGTGCGGCTGCGCCACGGCGAACCGGGGCAAGAGCTTCATCGATCCGGCCCACCTCCCTTCGTACGTCAGCGAGTTGGACGCACTCGGATTCCAGTGCCACTTCCACGCGCTGGGCGACGGTGCCGTGCGGCACGCCCTGGACGCGGTCGAGGCGGCCCGCAAGGCGAACGGCCCGAGCGACACCCGCCCGCATCTGGCGCACCTCCAGGTCGTCCACCCCGACGACGTGGCCCGGTTCGCGCACCTCGGCGCCACGGCGAACATCCAGCCGCTGTGGGCCGCGCACGAACCGCAGATGGACGAACTCACCATCCCCTTCCTCGGCCCCGAACGGGCCGCCTGGCAGTACCCGTTCGGCGCGCTGCTCCGCTCCGGCGCGCGTCTCGCGGCCGGCAGCGACTGGCCGGTCAGCAGCCCCGACCCGCTGCAGGGCATCCACGTCGCGGTGAACCGGGTGAGCCCCGACGAGCCCGGCCCGGTGTTCCTGCCGGACGAACGCCTGGACCTCACCGCCGCGTTGACGGCCTACACCGCGGGAACGGCGTACGTGAACCACCTCGACGACACCGGCGTCGTGCGGCCGGGCGCCCTCGCGGACCTCGTCGTCCTGGACCGCGACCCCTTCGCGGGTCACCCGGAGGCGATCAAGGAGACCGGGGTCGCGCTCACCTACGTCGGCGGGGAGCGGGTGTACGCGGCCCCGGACGCGTGACGCCCACGACGCGCTAGCTTCCTGGACAGGTGTCCATCTATATTGGGCACCTGTCCAAGAAGTGTGAAGTGTGTCCGTGAACGGAGCCACAGACCATGCAGACGGTCGCGAATGTGCTGGTGGGCCTGGTGGCCGCGCTGCACGTGTACATCCTGGTGCTGGAGATGTTCCTCTGGGAGAAGAAACCGGGGCGGGGGCTGCACGGATTCGACCCCGAGATGGCGCGCGCGACCGCTCCGCTCGCCGCCAACCAGGGGCTGTACAACGGCTTTCTGGCCGCGGGCCTGGTGTGGGGGCTGATCGCCACGGACCCGACCGGGTTCCGCGCCCAGGTCTTCTTCCTCTCCTGTGTCGTGGTGGCCGGTGTGTACGGGGCGGCCACGGCCAACCGACGCATCCTGTTCGCCCAGGCCCTGCCCGGCGCCGTCGCCCTCGCCGCCGTCCTCCTCGCCCGGTGACACCCGACGACCCGCGCGCCGCCCGGACCCGCGCGAAACTGCGGCAGGCACTGCTCGACGAATGCGCCGAACACCCCCTGGAGGAGACCGGCGTCGCCGCGCTCGCCCGGCGGGCCGGGGTGGGCCGGGCCACCTTCTACGTGCACTACGCCGACCTGGAGGCGCTGGCCGTCGACGCCTGCGCCGATGTCGTACGGGAGGCGGTGGAGGCGCTGCACGCGTGGCGCGGGCGGCCCGACCCGGTGTCCGCACCGCCCGCGCTGCACGACTTCTTCGCCCAACTCGCCCCGCACACAAGCCTGTACCGCTCTCTGCTGAGCCCGGGCGGCGGTGGCCCGCTGGGCCGGGTGCTCCACCACGACCTGCGGGCCCGCAGCCTCGCCGAACGCACGCTCGCCGGCGCACCGGACGCCCCGCTCGTGGCCTCCGCGGTCGCCGCCACGTTCGCCGGCGTCCTCGCTGACTGGCTGCACGGCCTGCTGGAGGGCACCCCGGACGCGGTCGCCGACGAGGTCTGGCAGCTGCTCGTCGCGCTGCACATGAGTCGCTGACGGGTCCGGCACGCCGTTGGCCAGGACCCGCCGCGCTTCCTACCTGCAGCCGAACCCGTCCCTCACCGCCGGCCAGGCCTCCACCCCGTCGGAGGTGCGGATGTACGCCGTCGACTTGTCCGCCGCCAGCCAAAGGTTCCAGTCGCGGTAGTGGTACCCCGTGTCGTGCGCGTCCGCCGGCATACGGACCTCCCCGTCGTACCTGCCGCTCAACGACTCGGGCTCGAAGATCTCCTTCGGATCGCGCACGTACTGGCGGGAGTTCGGGCCGTCGCCGAGGGTGAGGAAGTGCGCGCTCTGCCAGTCGCAGTGCTCGGCGCCGGGTGAGCTGCTCACCTTCGTGGTCGGCACGCGGTGGCCCTTTCGGTCCTCCCAGATCTCGTAGCCCTTGGACCTGGCGTAGCTCGCCGGCCATTCGGACGGATCACAGGACGCGCTGGTCTCCGGGCCCCAACCCGGGCGGTGCGGCTGGTCCTTGGCGACGACGACCGCGACCTTGGTCCTGCCCTTCACGTCGAAGGAGAACAGCACGCGGTCGCCCTCCCGTCGCTCCACGCGGTAGCCGTAGTCGGGCTCCTCGGGCTGGTAGATGTCGAAGTACGCGTTCAGCCCCTCCTCGGGGGTCGAGCCACCGTCCCGCTTGCTCCACCGGTCCGACCCGCCGCCCGAGAAGATCGCGCCGTCGCACTCCAGCGCCTTGCCCGCCGCGCCCGAACCCTCCCCCGGCTCGGGCTCACCGTCCCCCGAGTTCTTCTCCGAGGGCAGATGGAGCGACCCCGTGTAGGGCGAGGCCGGCGGGGTGCCGGTCACCACCAGGTCGTCCCGCCCGCCCGCGCCGCCGCACCCCGCCAACGCCAGCCCGGCCAGCACCACTCCGGCCGCGATCCCTCTGCGCATACCCAACCCCCGTCACACCGTTCCGTGTTCGTGCTCCTACGACGCGGGGGGGCACGGAGATCGTTCGGTGACCGGCGGGTAGAGGACGGGCCGGGCTCAGCGCGTCGCCTGGAACGTCCGCCGGTACGCCTGCGGCGAGACGCCGATCGTGGCGTGCAGGTGCTGGCGCAAGGAGGCGCCCGTCGCGAAACCGACCTCGCCGGCGATCTGGTCCACCGACAGGTCACTGGCCTCCAGCAGATGGCGGGCCCGCGCCACCCGCTGCTGGATGAGCCAGCGGCCCGGGCTCATGCCCACCTCGTCGTTGAAACGGCGGGCGAAGGTGCGCAGGCTCATCCGCGCGTGGCCCGCGAGATCGCTCAGGGTGAGCGGGTCCCCGAGACGGGCCAGCGCCCAGGCGCGGGTCGCCGCCGTGCTCGCCGTGGAGAACTCCGGCACCGGCAGCTCGATGTACTGGGCCTGGCCGCCCTCGCGCAGCGGCGGCACCACACAGCGACGGGCCACCCGGTTGGCCAGCTCGCTGCCGTGGTCCTCGCGCAGGATGTGCAGGCAGATGTCGATGCCGGACGCCGCGCCGGCCGACGTGAGGATCTCGCCGTCGTCGACGAACAGGACGTCGGGGTCGAGGTCGACGCGCGGGAACATGCGCCGGAACTGCTCCGCGACGTACCAGTGCGTGGTGGCCCGGCGTCCGTCCAGCAGCCCGGCGGCGGCCAGCACGAACGCGCCCGTGCAGATGGAGACGATGCGGGTTCCGGGGCGGATGTGCGCGAGGGCGGCGGCCACCTCGTCGGAGATCTCCGGGGTCACCTTGGAGGGCGTGACCGCCGCGATCACCACCGTGTCGGCGGTGCCCATGATCTCGGGGCCGTGGTCGACCGTGACGGAGAAGTCCGTCTCGGTACGGACCGGGCCTCCGTCGACCGTGCAGGTCAGTACCTCGTACCGGCCCTCGGCCGCGCCGAAGATCCGGCTGGGGATGCCCAGCTCGAACGGGTAGACGCCGTCGAGCGCCAGCACGACGACGCGCTCCACGTGCCCGGCCGCCCTGACCGACCTCGCCTGCTTCATCCGGTCCACCGGGTCCACCTGGTCCACCTCGTCCGTCCGCTCCATGGCACGATCGTATCGAAGGTTGGCAATCATGCCATTTCCTGATCGGGCACGGCACGGCAGGCTGGTTCACCATGAGCACTGTGAACACCATGCGAGCCATCAGCCAGAACGTCCTCGGTGGCCCCGAGGTCCTTGAAGAAGTGACCGTGGAACGGCCCGCGCCGCGGCCCAACGAGATCCTCGTCCGAGTACGGGCGGCCGGGGTCAACCCGACCGACTGGAAGCACCGCGCGAACGGCGGCTTCCTCGGTGAGCCGCCGTTCGTCCTCGGCTGGGACGTCTCCGGCGTCGTCGAGGCGACCGGGATCGGCGTCGCCCTCTTCCAGCCCGGGGACGAGGTCTTCGGCATGCTGTCCTACCCGTTCGGCCACGGCTCGCACGCCGAGTACGTGACCGCGCCCGCCCGGGCCTTCACCCTGAAGCCGTCCTCCATCGACCACACGCAGGCGGCCGCGCTCCCGCTGGTCTCCCTGACCGCATGGCAGGCCCTGACGGAACGGGCCGACGTGCGGCCCGGACAGCGCGTGCTGATCCACGCCGCGGCGGGCGGGGTCGGCCACGTGGCGGTGCAGATCGCCAAGGCGCGCGGCGCGTACGTGATCGGTACGGCGAGCGCCGGCAAGCACGACTTCCTGCGGTCCATCGGCGTGGACGAGCCGATCGACTACACCAGCGTCGACTTCGCCGACGCCGTGCGGGACGTCGACGTCGTGCTCGACCCGATCGGCGGGGAGACCGGGTTGCGCTCCCTGCGGGTGCTGCGTCCCGGCGGTGTGGTCGTCTCGATCATCCCCGTCGGCTCGGACGAGTTCTACGAGGAGGCCGAGCGGCTCGGGGTGCGCGCGATCCGGATGCTCGTCGACGCCGACCAGGCGGGGATGCGCGCGGTGGCCGGACTCGTCGAGGAGGGAGCACTGCGGGCGACGGTCGCGGAGACGTTCCCGCTGGGCGACGCAGCGAAGGCGCATGCGCTGGGCGAGACGGGGCGCACGGCGGGGAAGCTGGTGCTGACCGTCGACTGACGGCCGGTCGGGGGCCGTGCCGGTACATCCGCCCGTCGCCGCTGGATCAGACGTGAATCGAGCAGCGGGAGCTGCTCGATCCGGAGGTGAGCGACGGACATGTGATGTACCGGCACGGCCCCTCCCGCCGGACGCCGGGTGCAGACCGTGGGTGGCTGGGGTGCGTCCTCTCCGGCGCTCGCGACAATTCAGCCCCTCCGGCGTTTGAGGAGCGGGGTCTGGGGCGGCGCCCCAGGTACGGGTTGGGTAGGGGCGGAGGGGGCGAAAGAAGGTTGTCGTCGCGGCAGGGGGCGAGCCCGCGTCACGGGGCGGGTCACTCGTTCCGCGGGGCGTCGAAGAGGGCGCTCACCGACTCCCCGTTGTGAATCCGCCGCACCGCCTCCGCCAGCGCCGGCGCGACGGACAACACGCTGAGCTTCTCGGTGTGCTCCTCGACCGGCACCGGCACGGTGTTCGTGCAGACGATCTCCAGAACGTCGGGCTGCTCACTGAGCCGCTTCAGCGCCCCCGCGGCGAACAGCCCGTGGGTACAGGCGACCCGGATCGACCGAGGCCCCAACTCCCTCAGCCGGTCGAGAAGTTCGAGCACCGTACTGCCCTTGGCGATCTCGTCGTCCAACACGATGACGTCCCGCCCGGCGACCTCACCGATCACGCTGCTGATACTCACCCGGTCGTCGGCGAAACGCTGCTTGGCGCCGGCGGCCACCTGGGCCCCGATCAGCCGCGCGAACGCCGCCGCCTCCTTGGCGTTGCCGAGGTCCGGCGAGACGACCGTGGTGCGCGACAGGTCATTGCCCCGGAAGTGCGCGGCCAGCTCCCGCAGCGCGTGCAGATGGTCGACCGGCACCGAGAAGAAGCCGTGCACCTGCGGGGAGTGCAGCGTCACCGCGAGGACCCTGCTGGCGCCGGCCGCCACCAGCAGGTCCGCGACGAGCCGGCCGCCCATGGAGATCCGCGGCATGTCCTTTTTATCCGAACGCGCATACGAATAGTGCGGCATCACGACGGTGATGCGCCCGGCCGAGGCACCACGGGCCGCGTCGCACATCATCAGCAGTTCGACGAGGTGCTCCTGCACCGGAGTGACCAGGGGCTGCACCAGGAAGACGTCCCGTTCGCGACAGTTGGCCTGGAGCTGGACCTCCAGGCAGTCGTTGGCGAACCGGCTGACCCGGGTGGGGCTGAGGGGCACACCGAGGTGGGCGCAGAGCTCGGCCGCCAGCTCGGGATGGGCACTACCGCTGAACACGGCGATGTCACGCACGACCGCTCCTCGCATGATCGAACCGGGTTGCGTCGCCGGTTGGCAAGATCGTCCCGGAGTGCGTACCTCATGCTACTGGGCACCCCTCGGGCCTTCGACCGGGGGGAATGCCGGCCAGGGCGAGGGTTTCGGCCGTGGGGGCCGAGGGCTCCGGTCACCGTCCGACCGTGCCCGGCGGGCGCCGCCGCCCCGACCCCGGCCCAACCCGTTGGCCTGTCACAGGACTTGCCGGGTATACGGGCGCTGAAAGGAGGGCCGTCGACATGACGACGTCCATCAAGCGCATGCCCGGTTGGGCGAAGGTGGTCTGCGCCTTCGTACTGGTACTCGTGGTGCTCTTCGCCGGGCTGCGGCTGGCCGTTCTGCCGGGTCTGCGCGACCTGTTCGGCACGGAGAGTCACGACAGGTCGGGGCCCACACTCCTCAAGTCGATCCAGGACATGAGCCGTTACGACGCGGCGTCGGGCAACTTCCAGGTGGTCGTGGACCTGGAGAAGGACGCCAAGTACCTGCCCGACGCGATCCGTGGCACCCGCACGCTGTACGTGGGGGCCGGCACGGTCGACGCCTACGTCGATCTGGGGCATCTCGCCAAGGAGGACGTGAAGGTCAACGACGACCGGACGTCCGCCACGCTCCACCTGCCGCACGCGGCGCTGGGCAAGGCCGCCCTCGACCCCGACCACTCGTACGCGGTCTCGAAGCAGCGCGGCCTCCTCGACCGGCTCGGGGACGTCTTCTCGGGCAACCCGAACAACGAGCAGGCCGTTCAGAAGCTCGCGGTCAAGCACATCAGCGACGCCGCGAAGGACAGCGAACTCACCTCGCGGGCCGAGAAGAACACCACGGGCATGCTCGAAGGCCTGTTGCGTTCGCTCGGCTTCGAGGAGGTGAAGATCACCTACGGCAGCTGAGCCCGGGAGGGGCGGCACGCGGTGGGCGGCGCCCGGCGGGACCATGTGGTCCCACCGGGCGCCGCTCCTGTGTCCGGGGTCGTCCAGACCCCTCGCGCCTGCTCACGGAGAGTGTTCACGGCTCGTTTCGTTCGCCCTGTCAGGGAGCACGGTCGAGGCCTCGAACCGCCTCAGGACCGGACGCCGAACACACGCATCGACAGGCCTTTAGGGGGTATGCGGGCTGCACCAGAGGGCAGCTTGAAATAAGGGGAGGGCCGCATGGTCCGCACGGCGTTGGGCACACGGGTCGCGAAGGCGGGTCGCCGGAAATCGGCACCGAAGTCCGGATCAGACCGAAGCAGGACGACGTCGAAGGCGGAGCGGAGCAAGGGCACTTCGAAGTCCGACCGCGTCAAGGCCGGGAAGTCGCGGTCGTTCTTCAGCCGCAGGGACCCTGAGCCGGTGCCCCAGCGCGAGTCGATGGCCTGGCCGCTGCGGGCCCTGGCCATGCTGATCGGGTTCGTCGCGATGGTCGCCTTCGCGGTCGCGCTGGCCCATCTCACGCTGGAGCCCTCACCGGCGTCAACAGCCCTGATCCACAACAACCTCCACCCCGGACGCTCCCTGAAGGCCTATCTCGACCAGCCGGAGCTGCGCGACGCCGTCAAGCAGATCGGCGGCAACATCCTGCTGGGGATCCCCTTCGGAGTGCTGCTGCCCGTGATCTTCCCGCGGACCAGGGGCATCCTGCGCGTGCTCCTCCTGACCGCGGCCGTCATGCTGCTCGTCGAACTGGTCCAGGGAGCCCTCATCACCGGACGCTCCTTCGACATCGACGACGTCATCCTCAACACCGGTGGGGCGCTGATCGGTTACCTGCTGCTGGGTCGTCGGCTCGGTCGGGCGGTGCACCCCCGCAAGCGCCTTCGCGCCTGAGGCGTCACCCCAAGTGATGGTACGGACCAGAGTCTTGACACTCACTTACCTCACTTCTTAAATCAAGAGGCGAAGCATGCACCCCCCACCTCAGTCGGCTCTCCCGCCCCGCGGGCAGCCGTACGGAAGGGAGAGTCATGGACTCCCCACGCCTGCTGCGCAGATGCCTCTTCGCCGCGCTGTCTGCCGCGCTCGTCGCCTCCGCCTCGGCCGTCGCCGCTCCCGCTCACGCGGGTCCGGCGGCGGCCGCTGCCGCGGTGACGTTCCAGGACACCTTCGACGGTGCCGCCGGTTCGGCCGTCGACTCCTCCAAGTGGCAGATCGAGACCGGCGACAACGTCAACAACCACGAGCGGCAGTACTACACGTCGGGCAACAAGAACGCGGCGCTGGACGGCCAGGGGCACCTGGTCATCACGGCCCGCAAGGAGAACCCGTCCAACTACCAGTGCTGGTACGGCACCTGCCAGTACACCTCGGCCCGGCTGAACACCTCCGGGAAGTTCAGCTCGACGTACGGCCATGTCGAGGCGCGGATGAAGGTCCCGCGCGGGCAGGGCATGTGGCCGGCGTTCTGGATGCTGGGCAGCGACATCGGGCAGGTCGGCTGGCCGAACTCCGGTGAGATAGACGTGATGGAGAACGTCGGCTTCGAGCCGTCGACCGTGCACGGCACGATCCACGGCCCCGGCTACTCCGGGTCCGCCGGCATCGGCGCGGGCTACTCCCTGCCGAACGGGCAGGCCTTCGCGGACGCCTTCCACACCTTCGCGGTGGACTGGGCGCCCAACTCGATCACCTGGTCGGTGGACGGCACGGTCTACCAGCGGCGCACGCCCGCCGACCTCGGCGGCAACACCTGGGTGTTCAACAAGCCGTTCTTCCTGATCCTCAACCTCGCCGTCGGTGGCTACTGGCCGGGGGACCCGGACGGTTCCACCTCCTTCCCGCAGCAACTCGTCGTCGACGAGGTGAAGGTGACGACGAGCGACAGCCCGAGCGGCACCGCGGCACCGATCAAGGGCCTCGCGGGCAAGTGCGTGGACGTCGCGGCGGCCGGTACGGCCAACGGGACACCCGTACAGCTCTACGACTGCAACGGAACGGCCGCCCAGCAGTGGACGGTCGGTTCGGACGGCACGATCCGCGCCCTCGGCAAGTGCCTGGACGTCACCAACAACGGCACGGCGGACGGCACACCGATCCAGTTGTGGGACTGCACGGGCGGTACCGGCCAGAAGTGGGCCGTCAGCGCGGCGCACGACATCGTGAACCCGGCGGCCAACAAGTGCCTGGACGTCACGGGGAACAACTCGGCCAACAGCACCCGGCTGCAGATCTGGACGTGCTCCGGCGGGGCCAACCAGAAGTGGACCGTGGGCTGACAAACCGCTCGGGCGGGCGGCGAAGGGTCCGGTGGGGGCATCCCCGCCGGACCCTTCGCGCATCCGGCACCCCTGTGCGGGCGGGCGGGGACGGTGTCAGCGCGGTACCCAGGTGAGCTTGTCGCCGCCCACCCAGCGGACCACGTCGGGGTCGTCGAGGTCGTGCACGGTGATGCCGTACGCGGCGGCGTACTCCAGGACGTCCGTGATCGCCCTCGCCTCGCCGACCATCTCGCCGTCGATCTCCATGATCCGGAACGGCGGCGTGCCCGGCTGCACCCCGAGCACCAGGATCCGCGGGCGGGAGAGGTAAGGGCTCGAGCTTTCGGTCATGGCTAGATCGTAAAGCGGTTGTCGCCGGTCAGCGCGGCGCCGGGAGCCACGCGCCCACCGCCCCCGGAAGGGCCGCGGAGCTGCGGGAATCCGCTGTTCCCCCAGCCGGGTGAGCCGACCCGCGCTGCCCGCCGCCGGCCGCTCCCGGCGTCCGTCGTGCGGTCCCGCAGTGGCTGGGCAACCCTGGGAGGAGGCGGGCGGCGGCCCGCGCGACCGGCGAGGAGGTGGCGATGGACCCCGTGGAGGCCTTGGACCGCATCGCGTTCCTGCTGGAGCGGAGCCTCGCCCCCACCTATCGCGTACGGGCCTTCCGCACGGCGGAGGCGGTGCTCGCGGCGCTCCCCGCCGAGGAGGTGCGCGAGCGGGCGGCCGACGGATCGCTGGAGAGGCTCAAGGGCGTCGGCCCGAAGACGGCGCAGGTGGTCCGGGAGGCGCTGGCCGGTGAGGTGCCCGGCTATCTGGAGAAGGTGGAGCGGGATGTCGGGGGGCCGCTCACCGACGGCGGTACGGCCCTGCGGGCGCTGTTGCGCGGGGACTGTCATCTGCACTCCGACTGGTCGGACGGCGGCAGTCCGATCGAGGACATGGGGCGGGCCGCCGCCCGGCTCGGCCACGACTGGGCGGTGCTCACCGACCACTCGCCACGGCTGACCGTGGCGCACGGGCTGTCCCCCGAGCGGCTGCGGGAACAACTGGCGGTCGTCGCGGACCTGAACGAGCGCTGGGCGCCCTTCCGTCTGCTCACCGGCATCGAGTGCGACATCCTCGACGACGGCTCGCTCGACCAGGAGCCCGAGCTGCTGGAACGACTCGACGTGGTGGTCGTGTCGGTGCACTCCAAACTGCGCATGGACGCATCGTCGATGACCCGCCGGATGGTCGCCGCCGTACGCAACCCGCTCTCTGACGTGCTCGGGCACTGCACCGGCCGGCTGATCGGCGAGCGCGGGCGGCCCGAGTCGGCGTTCGACGCGGACGCCGTCTTCGCGGCCTGTGCGGAGACGGGGACGGCCGTCGAGATCAACAGCCGTCCCGAGCGCCTCGACCCGCCGCGCCGGCTGCTGCGCCGGGCGGTCGAGGCGGGCGTCCTGTTGTCGCTGGACACCGACGCGCACGCGCCGGGGCAACTGGACTGGCAGGTCTACGGCTGCGCGCGGGCCGAGGAGTGCGGGGTGCCCGCCGGACG
Organism: Streptomyces sp. NPDC048643; assembly: GCF_040650615.1. Lineage (NCBI taxonomy): Bacteria > Bacillati > Actinomycetota > Actinomycetes > Kitasatosporales > Streptomycetaceae > Streptomyces > Streptomyces sp. NPDC048643. The sequence continues at coordinate 17,258 of NZ_JBEZHO010000011.1, read as the reverse complement.
GGTGATCACCACCTGGGGCGTGGACGATCTGCTCGCCTGGGCCAGGACGCGCCGGACGCCCGCCGGGGCGTGACGCACATCACCGTCGGTTCGGACACCCCGGGGAACACCGACCGGTAGTTTCCCGTTGAACGACTCGTGGGTGCGGATGGGACAGTGTCCCCGGGCCTCACCTTTTGCCCACAGGGACGATCGTTCGGCTGAAGCCCTGTGGAGCGTTTCGCCGAGAGGCGACCGCCATCCGTGCCCACCCACAGACGGCCCCGACCGCGATTCCCCCGTCCGGTCGGGGCCTTTCCCTTGCCTTCCTGCCCCCGCCCTCCGGCCGCGGGTCACGGATGCCGTGTCCGCTTGACTTGGAGTCCGCTCCAATTCGTAGCGTTCAGGACATGAGCACTGCACAGCACAAGATCGGTTCGGGTTTCGGCGCCAAGAGCACGGCCGACGAGGTCCTGGAGGGGATCGACCTCTCCGGCAAGCTCGCGATCGTCACCGGCGGCTACTCGGGCATCGGCCTGGAGACCACCCGGGCACTGGCCCGGGCCGGCGCCCACGTGGTGGTCCCCGCGCGGCGCCCCGAGGCCGCCCGCGAGGCCCTGGAGGGCATCGACGGCGTCGAGACGGACGAGCTGGACCTCGGCGACCTGGAGAGCGTGCGGGCCTTCGCCGAACGGTTCCTCGCCTCCGGTCGCACCATCGACATCGTCATCGACAGCGCGGGCATCATGGCCTGCCCCGAGACGCGGGTCGGCCCCGGCTGGGAGGCCCAGTTCGCGACCAACCACCTCGGCCACTTCGCCCTGGTCAACCGCCTGTGGCCGGCGATCGCACCGGGCGGGGCACGCGTCGTGTCGGTCTCCTCCACCGGCCACCACACCTCCGGCATCCGCTGGGACGACGTGCACTGGCGCACCGGCTACGACAAGTGGGAGGCGTACGGGCAGGCGAAGACGGCGAACGTGCTGTTCGCCGTGGAACTCGACCGGCTCGGCCGGGACTCGGGCGTACGGGCCTTCGCGCTGCATCCGGGCGGCATCCTCACGCCCCTTCAGCGGCACCTGGCCAAGGAGGAGATGGTCGAGCGCGGGTGGATCGACGAGCAGGGCGAGCTCCTGCACCCCGACCTGTTCAAGACGCCGGAGCAGGGAGCGGCCACCCAGGTGTGGGCCGCGACGTCACCGCAGCTGGACGGCCTCGGCGGGGTGTACTGCGAGGACTGCGACATCGCCGAACCGGCGCCGGAGGACGACGCCCGAACCGGCGTGAAGGCATACGCCACCGACCCCGAGCAGGCCACCCGGCTGTGGGCGTTGTCGGCGGAGCTGACCGGGGTGAACGCCTTCGCCTGAGCAGCCCGGACCTCGTCCGTGACGGGGAGCCGCAGTAGCAACTCCCGCGGCTCCCCGTCGCGTTGGCGACGGCTCCGGCTCGTGGCCACGTGACGGCGGCGGCGCGCGTCCTTTGGCCGCTCAGGCCGGGGACTCCTCCGGCCCCGGGTGCTCGGGGTGCACGGTGTCCGAGCGGGGGGCGCCCTGCCGGGCGGTGCCCGCCTCGTCGGTGTCGGGGACGTCCGTCGCCGGTTCGTCCTCGCTGACTTCGGGCCCGTCCTGCCCCGAGACGACGTCCCAGGGATCGTCGCCCTCGTGGGCCTGTTGGTCGGGCATGTCCCGCGGTACCGGGTGAGGGGTCTCACCGGGGGCCTGCGGAAGCTCGTCGCTCACAGCGCACTCCGTTCGTGGGGCGGATCGGGGCGTGCCGGGGTGGCCCGCACACCGTCGGGCGGGCCACCTCCGGACACCGTCCGAGTACCTCGACACCCGCCGGTGAAACCCACCGCGTGCCCGCTGACCTCGCGTTCTCGCCCGTACGGACGTCAGTGGGGCGCCCGCTCCTCCAGGGCCGTGCGCCAGGCGGGCGACGGGCCGGTGGGCGCCGGTTCCTCGCGTCGGCCGCCGCGCGCGAAGAAGTCGGCGAGCGGCAGGATCGCGGCGCCCACGGTGACCGCGTCGGGGCCGAGGCGGCCGAGGTCCACGGTGACCCGCTGGGCGGGATAGCGCAGGGAGTACGAGATCGCGTAGCGGCGGACGGCGGGCAGGAAGCGCGAGCCGAGCTGGAGGCCCGCCCAGCCGCCGATGAGGATGCGCTCGGGCTGGAAGAGGTTGATCAGGTCGGAGAGTCCGGCGCCGAGGTACTCGGCGGTCTCCTCCAGGACGGCGAGGGCGATGGGGTCGGAGGCGGTGCCCTCGGGCGGGTAGGCGGCGGCCAGCATCGCGGTCAGCGCCGTCTCCTCGTCGGTACCCTCCGGGGGGTGTCCGCCCTCCTCGCGCCAGCGGTCGAGCAGCGCCTCCGCTCCCGCGTACGCCTCCAGGCAGCCCAGGGAGCCGCAGCGGCAGCGGCGCCCCCTCACCCGTACGGTCAGATGGCCCCATTCGACGGACCGGCCGTTCTCCACCTCGTCGGTGACCAGGCAGGCGCCGACGCCGGAGCCGAAGAGGACGACGACCGCGTTGCGCGCGCCGCGCCCGGCACCGAACCACATCTCGGCCTGCCCGAGAGTGCGGGCGCCGTTGTCCGCGAAGTACGGGACGGTGTCGGGGAGTTCGCAGGCGGAACGGAGCAGGGACTCCAGCGGGACGGCGTCCCAGCCGATGGTCTGGCCGTGCACGACCGCGCCGCGGTCGGGGGTGCGGGCGACGATGCCGGGCACGCCGATGCCGACACCGAGGAGCTGGTGCGGGGCGATGCCCGCCTCGGCGAGCACCTCGGCGATGCCGTCCCGGATGTGCCCGACGATGACGTCGACATCGTAACCCTGGCTGCGCAGCGGCCGGTCGTAGCTGTGGCGTTCCAACGGCCTCTCGACGCGGGCGAGTTCGGTGAGGGTCAGGTCGAACAGCTCGACCCGGACGCGGGTTTCGCCGACGTCCACGCCGATCATGTGGCCACTGCCGGGGACCACGCGCAGCAGAGTACGGGGGCGGCCGCCGTCGGAGTCGACGCTGCCGGCCTCCTCCACGAGTCCGTCCGCGACGAGTTCGGCGACCACGTTGCTGACCGACCCGGAGCTGAGCCCCGTGGCGGGACCGAGCTCGTAGCGGCTCATCGGCCCATCGAAATACAACCGTTGCAGTACGGCGGTGCGGTTGCCCCGTCGCAGGTCACGCACTGTCCGACCGTTCCGCGCCGCCATGTGATTCCCTTCCGGCCTGCCCGACCTGCAAGATACCCCTGCGCGATCCCTTGACGCGACTTTCTTCCGGGTCTTAACTCACGTCCTAAATTAAGCCATGAGGATCGTTCGGGAAGTGAACGCGGGCGCTCCTCATGGCTCCCTCCGGGAAAGGGACATACGCAGCCATGCGCAGAATCCGAGCCGCGGCCGCCGGTGCGGTCACCATCACCCTGCTGACCGCCGCGACCGCCTGTGGTGGCGGCTCGTCGAACGGTGGCGGGTCCAACGACTCGCCCAAGACGCTCACGTACTGGGCGTCCAACCAGGGCGCCAGCATCTCGATCGACAAGAAGGTGCTCGCACCCGAGCTCGCCAAGTTCGAGAAGCAGACCGGCATCAAGGTCAAGCTGGAGGTCGTCCCCTGGTCCGACCTGCTGAACCGGATCCTCACGGCCACCACCTCGGGTCAGGGCCCCGACGTGCTCAACATCGGCAACACCTGGAGCGCCTCGCTGCAGGCCACCGGTGCGCTGCTGCCGTGGGACGCGAAGAACTTCGACAAGATCGGCGGCAAGGACCGCTTCGTCGACTCCGCGCTCGGCTCGACCGGCGCCGAGGGCAAGGACCCGGCCGCGGTCCCGCTGTACTCGATGGCGTACGCGCTGTACTACAACAAGGCGATGTTCGCCGACGCGGGCATCTCCAAGCCGCCGGCCACCTGGGACGAGCTGGTCGCCGACGGCAAGAAGCTGTCCAAGGGCGGCAAGTGGGGCATCGGCGCCGAGGGCGCGAACGTGTCGGAGAACATCCACCACGCGTTCGTCTTCGCCAAGCAGCACGGCGCGGACTTCTTCAAGGCCGACGGAACCGCCGACTTCACCAACGACGGTGTGGTGGCCGCGGTCAAGCAGTACGTCGACCTGATGGCGAAGGACAAGATCATCGCCCCGGGCAACGCCGAGTACGCCCAGAACCAGTCCATCAGCGACTTCGCCAAGGGCAAGAACGCCATGCTGCTGTGGCAGTCCGCGGCGGCCAACCTCAAGTCGCAGGGCATGAGCCCCGACGCGTACGGCATCGCCCCGGTGCCCGTGCAGTCCGGCACCCCCGGCACGGGCACGAACACCAACTCCATGGTCGCGGGCATCAACCTCGCGGTGTTCAAGAACACCAAGAACCTCGACGGATCAACCAAGTTCGTCAAGTTCCTGACCAGTGACGCCGAGCAGAAGATCCTCAACACGGCGTACACCTCGATCCCGCCGGTCAAGACGGCGCAGGAGGTCGCGCCCTTCACCGACCCGGCGAACGCGGTCCTCAAGGACACCCTGGCGAAGAGCGCGGCGGCCCTTCCGCAGGTGGCGGACGAGTCCCAGTTCGAGACCGCGGTCGGCACCGCCGTCAAGGAGCTGTTCGCCGACGCGGCCGGCGGTAAAGCGGTGACCACGGCCTCGGTGAAGGCGGCGCTCGAGAAGGCCCAGCAGCAGATGCCCAAGAAGTGAGTGCGGGAACCACGATGACCACCACGACCGCCGCCTCCGCCGAACCCGGCGAGACGACGGTGCGCGAGAGCTCCCCCGGGGCGGCGCGAGGCCCGCGCCGCCCCGGGCGGATCAAGCGCATCGGACTGCCCTACCTCCTGCTCCTGCCCGCCCTGGTCCTCGAACTCCTCGTCCACCTGGTGCCGATGGTGATCGGCATCGTGATGAGCTTCAAGGAGCTCACCCAGGTCTACATCAGCAACTGGGGCACCGCGCCCTGGTCCGGCTTCGACAACTACTCGGTGTCGGTGGACTTCGACGCACCCGTCGGCAAGGCGCTGCTGCACTCGTTCTTCGTCACCGTCGTCTTCACCCTGCTCTCGGTCGGGCTGTGCTGGCTCATCGGCACCGCCGCCGCGATCTACATGCAGGACACCTTCCGCGGGCGCGGCATCCTGAGGGCCCTGTTCCTCGTGCCGTACGCGCTGCCCGTGTACGCGGCCGTCATCACCTGGGTCTTCATGTTCCAGCACGACAACGGCCTGGTGAACCACGTCCTGCACGACCAGCTGCACCTCACCGACGAGCCGTCCTTCTGGCTGATCGGCGACAACAGCTTCTACGCCCTGCTCACCGTGTCCGTCTGGAAGGGCTGGCCGTTCGCCTTCCTGATCGTCATGGCGGGCCTGCAGAACATCCCGGGCGAGCTGTACGAGGCGGCGGCGCTCGACGGGGCCGGCCTGTGGCAGCAACTGCGCCGCATCACGCTTCCGTCGCTGCGGCCGGTCAACCAGGTCCTCGTCCTGGTGCTGTTCCTGTGGACGTTCAACGACTTCAACACGCCGTTCGTCCTGTTCGGCAAGACGGCCCCGGAAGCGGCGGACCTCATCTCGGTCCACATCTACCAGGCGTCCTTCGTGACCTGGAACTTCGGCACCGGCTCGGCGATGTCCGTGCTGCTGCTGCTCTTCCTGCTCGTCGTCACGGGCGTCTACCTGCTGCTGACCTCCCGGGGAAGGAAGACGGCCGATGTCTAGCACCTCCACCACCCGGCCGCGCTCGCCGATGGCGCCGCCGCGGTCCTTCCAGGCGGGCCGCGCGGTCTTCCTGACGCTGCTCAGCGGATTCGTCCTGGTGCCGGTGTACGTCATGGTCTCCAGTTCGCTGAAGCCGCTCGCGGACGTCACCGGCAAGTTCCGCTGGCTGCCGAGCGGTCTGACGATCCGGCCGTACATCGACATCTGGTCGACGGTGCCACTGGCGCGGTACTTCGTGAACTCGCTGATCGTGGCGGGGGCGGCCACGGCCCTCTCCGTCGTGATCGCGGTCTTCTCCGCCTACGCCGTGAGCCGCTACAACTTCCGCGGCAAGCGCGTCTTCACGGTCACCGTGCTGTCCACGCAGATGTTCCCCGGCATCCTCTTCCTGCTGCCGCTGTTCCTCCTCTACGTCAACATCGGGAACGCGACGGGCATCGCGCTGTTCGGCTCGCGCGGCGGTCTGATCCTCACGTATCTGACCTTCTCGCTGCCGTTCTCGATCTGGATGCTGATCGGGTACTTCGACTCGGTGCCGCGCGATCTCGACGAGGCGGCGCTGGTGGACGGCTGCGGGCCGCTCGGGGCGCTGTTCCGGGTGGTCGTGCCGGCCGCGATCCCCGGCATCGTCGCGGTCGCCGTCTACGCCTTCATGACCGCCTGGGGCGAAGTGCTGTTCGCGTCCGTGATGACCAACGACGCCACCCGAACGCTCGCCGTCGGGCTTCAGGGCTACTCCACGCTCAACGACGTGTACTGGAACCAGATCATGGCCGCCTCGCTGGTCGTCAGCGTTCCCGTGGTCGCCGGCTTCCTGCTGCTCCAGCGCTATCTCGTCGCCGGGCTGACCGCGGGAGCCGTGAAGTGACCGATTCCATTGATGACGAAGGGACTTCAGTGACCATCGACCTTGCCGCCCTCCCCGAGGACTTCCTGTGGGGTACGGCCACGTCGGCCTACCAGATCGAGGGTGCCGTCAGCGAGGACGGCCGCTCCCCCTCGATCTGGGACACCTTCTCGCACACCCCGGGCAAGATCGACAACGGCGACGACGGGGACGCGGCCTGCGACCACTACCACCGTTGGCGCGAGGACATCGGCATCATGCGTCAACTGGGCACCAACGCCTACCGGTTGTCCGTCGCCTGGCCGCGCGTCGTGCCGGGCGGCGACGGTCCGGTCAACGCGAAGGGGCTCGCCTTCTACGACGAGGTGATCGACGGGCTGCTGGAGGCGGGCATCACGCCCTCCGTGACCCTGTACCACTGGGACCTGCCGCAGGTGCTCCAGGACCGGGGCGGCTGGCCGGCCCGTGACACCGCGGAGCACTTCGCCGCGTACGCGTCCGTGGTGGCGGAGCGGCTCGGCGACCGGGTGAAGCACTGGACCACGCTCAACGAGCCGCTGTGCTCGGCGTGGATCGGTCACCTGGAGGGCCGGATGGCCCCGGGCTTCACCGACCTCACGGCCGCGGTCCGCACCTCGTACCACCTGCTCCTCGGGCACGGACTGGCCACGCAGGCGATCCGTGCCGCGGTGCCGGGGGCCCAGGTCGGCATCGTCAACAACCTGTCCGACATCCAGCCGGCCACGGACCGTCCCGAGGACGTCGCCGCGGCGAAGCGGCTCGACGGACACACCAACCGCTGGTGGCTCGACCCGGTGCACGGCCGCGGCTTCCCCGCCGACATGGTCGAGGTGTACGGGGTCGAACTCCCCGAGGTGGCGGGCGACCTGGAGACCATCGCCGCGCCGCTGGACTGGCTGGGCCTGAACTACTACTTCCCGTCCACGGTCGCCGACGACCCGACGGGACCGGCCCCCCACGTCCGCTCGATCAGCCGGCCCGGCGTGCCCCGTACCGCCATGGACTGGGAGGTCGAGGCTGCGGGTATCGAGCGTCTGCTGCTCCGTCTGACGCACGACTACGGGGCCCGCAAGCTGTACATCACGGAGAACGGCTCCGCCTACCCCGACGTCGTGCGTCCCGACGGCGTCGTCGACGACCCGGAGCGCGCCGCCTACCTGGAGCAGCACCTGGCGGCCTGCGCCTCCGCGGTCCGCAAGGGTGTGCCGCTGGCCGGCTACTTCGCCTGGTCGCTGCTGGACAACTTCGAGTGGGCGTACGGCTACGACAAGCGGTTCGGTCTGGTGCACGTCGACTACAAGACCCAGAAGCGCACGATCAAGGGCAGCGGTCACCGCTACGCGGAGATCGTCCGCGAGCACCTCGGACGGGGGCGCAGCGCGGCCTGACCGTAGGGACATCCGGTGGTGGCGCGGCTCGCGGCGACGGGCCGCGCCACCGTTCGGTCAGGAGTTGTCGTCGGCCGGGGCGTTCGCGCTCCGGCCGACCTCGTCGAGGGCAGCGGTGAACCCCGGAGCGACCGACTCGCGGACTGTCCACGCGCCGGACACCCCGTACTCCAGCGGGTGACCGTCCCTCGCCGTCCCCGCTCCCGGTGGGGCCCCGAAGCGGGCGAGGCAGTGCCAGACCTTCTTCAGGTCCTGGAGGTCGTGGCGTCCCGTGCGGGCGGCGTCGCCGATGACGCGGGGGTCCAGTAGCCCGTTCTCGGCGATCCGAGCGCCGAGTTCGACGAACTCGGGGCCGCGGAAGTCGGGGTGCCGGCGCAGTTCCCCGACGTCGAGCCGGTAGCCGGGATGCCAGGCGACCGGGCAGGGCAGGCGGTGGGCCGCGTCCTCGACGGGGGTGCCGCGGTAGGAGGCGTCGAGGACCAGGGCCTCGACGTCCCGGGCCAGGACGACCGGTCCGTGCACCTGAGCCTCGATGTAGTCGTCGAGGGCGTCCCGGTCGCCCGCCTCGGCCAGCTCGACGAGGGACATGCGGGACGCGACCCCGAACGAGGCCGGTTCGGCCGCGCTGTCGGGGTAGCAGAAGGTGGCCCGGCACAGCGCCGCGCCGGTGAGGCGGAAGTGTGAGGACCCGAACCGGGGCGCGGCGCCCACCACTTGACGCCGGAAGTCGAGCCCTCCGTAGACGGGTCGCTCTTCGGAAGGGGCCGTGTCGTAGGCCGCGCCGAAGATCCGGCTCTCCCAGCGCCAGCGGTCGCCGCCGGGATGCGCGGTCAGTCCGCCGTTGCTCGTGCCCGTGACGAACTGTGAGCGGTAGACGCCGTCCCGGGCCAGCGCGTCGAGGACCGGGACGCCGTGCGCCGACCGGTCGGGGTGCAGGTTCAGGGTCATCCGCAGGGTGGGATCGACTGCGGGCCCCGCGGAGAGCGCCTCGACATGACGCAGGGCCCGCTCCCGTGGGGTGTGCCCGGGCCGCGCCGTCCGGCTGTCCCCGACATTCATTGGTTCCTCCCCGTGGAGCACGCCGGCCCGGCCCGGGACCCGCTGCTCCCGGGTTCCGGGCCGGTGACCCCAGGAGCACTCCCCCAGTGATCTCCCATGACGTAGGTCGTCCGCAACTGGATTGCGGGCCGCTCCCCCGGCCGGGCCGCCCTCCACCGGGCACGTTCAGGTCGCCCGGTTCAGGTCGCCCCGTTCAGGTCGCCCGAGGAGTCCAGTGCGGGTCCCGGCCGAGGAACGCGAGGAGGGACGCGGCCCGGCTCGCGTCCTGGGGTGTCTCGCGCGCGGCGGCGAACACTCCGAACGCGTCGCGGAGATGATCGGCCAGGTGGTCCGCCGCGAGACGGATGCCTCCGGCCAGGTCGTCGTCGAGAGGGGACTGCTGGCCCGTCGCGACGGCGATGTCCCAGGCGTGCACCGCGGCGTCCATGGCAGCCGCCGCGGCGGCCACCCGCAACGGCAGCGGTCCGAGCGGCGTCGGCACCGCCTCCGTGTCGGCGGGCAGCCCCGCGTAGACCCCGGCGACGTCCGCGAGCACCTTGTCGAGGGCCGCCGTGGCGTCGGCCGCCGGCTCGTCGGAGGGCTGGAAGGCGTCCGAGTCCGGCCGGCCGGTGCCGGTGACCGCCGCGCCGTACGCCTGCTGGTCGAGTCGCGCGTGGTTGAGTACCTGCCGCACCGTCCACTCGTCGCACGGCGTCGGTGCTCCCCACGCGCCCTCGGGAACGCCTGCCGCCGCGTCACGCAGCCGGGCGTGGGCGCGTGTCAGCAGTTCGATGCCTTCGACGTCACTCATCCTGAAGTCCTCCAGACGCGGTCCGGCCGGGCTGATGACATCAACTTGGATTCCCTTGCGGACAGATACGGTCCGCAAGGGGAACGTTCGTACAGCTGTGAAAGGGGAAGGCCCAAGAGATGCAAGAGGCACGTGGTGAGTGGGCGGCGTCCGTCGCGAAGATCGTCGAGCGGCGACGGGAGCCCGTGGTCGTCCAGACGCTCCGATCGACGTTCGCGGCGACCCTCGCGTACGTGGTGGCCGTGCATCTCAGTCCCGAGGCCGCGCCGCTGACCGCCCCGCTGACCGCGCTCCTGGTCGTGCAGGTCACCCTGTACTCGACGATCACCACCGCCATCCGACGGGTGAACTCCGTGGTGGTGGGCGTGGTCATCGCCATCGGCTTCAGCAGTCTGGTGGGTCTGACCTGGTGGAGTCTGGGTCTGATCATCCTCGCCTCGCTGGGTGTGGGACATCTGGTCCGGGTCAGCGAGTTCGTGCCCGAGGTCGCGATCAGCGCGATGCTGGTCCTCGGGGTCACCCGGGTCGGCGACACGGCGTGGGCCCGGGTGCTGGAGACGCTGATCGGCGCGGTCGTGGGCCTCGCCTGCAACCTCGTGCTCGCGCCTCCCGTGTGGGTGGGGGTGGCCGGGGAGTCCATCGAGGATCTGGCACGCCGGTTGCGGCAGTTGATGTTGCGGATCGGCGAGGAGGCCGCCGGCCGCACGCCGTACCAGCTGGCCGCCGAGCGGCTGCACGAGGCACGCCGCCTCGATCACGACATCGCCTCGGTGGACGCGGCCCTGCGGCAGGCCGAGGACAGCCTGAAACTGAACCCGCGCGTGCGCGAGGGGCTGCTGCACCGGGTCGTGCTGCGCACCGGTCTGGACACCCTGGAGATCTGCACGGTGGTCCTGCGGGTCCTCGCGCGCAGCCTCACCGACCTGGCGAAGGAGCGGGAGCCTGAACCGCTGTTCGATCCGCAGGCGGGTGCCGTCCTGGAGGAACTGCTGTCCCAGATGGCCGACGCGATCGTCAGCTTCGCCGTGCTGGTGACGACGGACGTCAGCCGCAGCGCCGAGAACGCCGAGGAGCGGCTCAGCGCGGAACTCGCCACGGCGGCCGGCACGCGGGACAAGCTGGCCCAGTTGTTCCTGGAAGAGGTTCAGCGGGACGCGAGTCAGTGGCAGCTGCACGGAGCGGTCCTCACCGAGGTCAACCGCATCATCGACGAGCTCGACACCGAGCACCGCACCCGCCGGCTCCTGGAGGAGCTGGACCGCAGCGGCCGCGAGGAGCGCGAGAACCGGCCGCATCTCGCGCGGTTGCGGCGCCGGCTGCGGCTGCCGTCGCGGCTGCGCAGGAACCGGAACCGTTCCGGCGCCTCCGGTCGTTCTACCTGAGAGGTCCGGCGTGAGGACGAGAGGTGGCGGCGCGGAGCGGTGAGCCGCCGCTCGGCCCGCGCCGGGTGCGAAGCGACACGACGAGGGGGCGGGCGGATGACCGAGGACACCGTACGGATCGACGGGAACGCGCTGCGGCTGCCGGGCGGGGTGCAGGTGCGGTTCATCCGCACCCTGCGCCTGCCCGAGTCGGGCACCCACGCGTTGCCGCCGGGGCTCGGGGAGTTCCCCGTCCGGCGGATCGAGGACTACGGGGACCGGGTGCCGGCCGAGTGGCGCGCCCGTGGCGGCGTGATGCTGCCGGTGTACCTGCGCGAGGCGATGTGGCTCAGTTTCGCGGGCACGGCGGAGCCTGCCGCGTTGCAGGTCGGCGTGGGCAAGGTGTGCGCGGTCTCGGGCAGGCCGTGGAGCTCCCGGCTCGGTCGCGACCCGCAGAACTACGTCGTACTGCCGCGGCAGCCATGGCTGGACGGGATCAACTCCGGGAAGGGCACGGTCCGCCAGTTCGTGGCGGTCCCGCTGGGACTCGGGGCCACCGTCGAGGGCCAGGTCACCGGCGAGGAGGTCTGGGGCGGCGTCCAGCTCCAGTCGTTCCCGCTGAACGAACGGGAGCTGGCCGCCTGGCGCGAGGCGGAGCGCCGCAGGGCCCGGCAGCTCCCGCGGATGCCGATGGCGACCGGGGCGTACGGCGGCGCGGCGATGCCGATGGCCGCGCCACCCGCTCCGGGGGCCGCACCCGCGGGCGCCGCGCCGCTCCGGGCGCGCAGCGCGCCGGCGATGGGCCTCGGCGTCGGCGGTTCGATGCGCCAGGAGGTCTACGAGGACGACCGGCCGCTGAGGTCCTGGGCCGGGGAGCCCGCCGGGCGGGTGTTCGTGCATCTCGTGACACCGCCGGAGTGGCGCCGCATCACCGGTGAGGCCCCGCCGCCGTCGCCGGTGGACCGAGCGGCGTACACCCGCGCGGGACTCCCCTGGTTCGACTACTACGACGAGGACGCCTCGGACCTCGCGCCGGCGGACGAGCTGGGCTCGGTCAAGCCGGTCGGCGACTGGCTGGGGGACGACCACGAGCCGTGGCAGCCGCCGTCGCCCCACCAGGTGAAGCCGCTCGGCGACGCACCCGGCAAGCCGGTCGGGGACGGCGACTGGTAGACACCCGACCCGCGTTGCGCACCGCGCAACGCGGGTTGCCGTTCTTGCACTCGCGGCGCGCTCCGCGCCAAGGTAGGTGTCACAGCTGAGGCAACCGACACCCCGAGGTGCAGGCATGAGCAGTGGTGCAGAGCCGTCACGCGGCCCGGGCGGCGGCTGGAGCAGGCGTCGTTTCGTGGGCGCCCTGGCGGGGGCCGCCGCGATCACGACGGTCCCGGCACCGGCCCGGCCGCGGTCCGACGCCTCCACCCGAGCGGCGGCGCCGAAGGCCCCGGCCGCGTCCCCGTCCACGCCCGCGGCGAAGCGTTCGGGCCCCCGGCCGCTGTATCTCGGCACGTACACCTCGGGTGAGGGCGCGGGGAAGGGGATCGGACTCGCCACGTACGACGCGGAGTCGGGGGCGGTGACCGGCGGGGGTGTCGTGACGGGCGTCGCGAACCCGTCCTTCCTCGCGGTGCATCCGGACGGGCGCACGCTCTACGCCGTCGACGAGCAGGACGCGGGCGCGGTGACGGCCGTGCGGCTGCCCGGGCACGAGGTGCTCGGCTCACGGGCCACCGGCGGCGCGGGCCCCTGTCACCTGTCCGTGCATCCGGGCGGGCGCTGGCTGCTGAGCGCGAACTACACCTCGGGCAGTGTGGCGGTACACCCGCTCGACGCCTCGGGCGCGATCGGTGAGCGCACCGACCTGGTCACGCACTCCGGCCCGGCGCCGGGCCCCGGCCAACAGGGCCCGCACGCGCACCAGTTCGTCACCAGTCCCGACGGCGGCCATCTGCTCGCCGTCGACCTGGGCACCGACACCGTCTACACCTACCGGCTCGACGAGTCCGAGGGCACGCTCACCGAGGTGTCACGGGCGGCCGCGAAGCCGGGCGCGGGCCCGCGCCACCTGACGTTCCACCCCGGCGGCCGGTACGCCTATCTCGCCGACGAGGTCGACAACACCGTGGCGGTCTGCGGCTACGACCCGGCGGACGGCCGCCTCACGATCGGCGCGCCACGGTCCACGGGCACCCGGAGCGGCACCAGTTACCCGGCGCAGTTCGTGGTCACGGCGAACGGCTCGTACGCCTTTCTCGCCAACCGGGGCGACAACAGCCTGACGCGGTACGCGATCGAGGAGGACGGGGCCGAGCTGCGTCTGCTGGACACCGTGCCGGTCGGCGGCGACTTCCCGCGCCACATCGCGTTGTCCCCGGACGGGCGGCTGCTCTTCGCGGCGAACCAGCGGTCCGGCACGGTCACCGTCTTCGAGGTCGACGACACGAGCGGTGAACTGCGGCGCGTGGGCGAGCCGTTCGCCTCACCCGTCGCGGTCTGTGCGCTGCCGCTGTAGGGCCCGGGGACAGGACGCGGCGCTCGCCTGCGTGAGCAGGACGTGCATGCGCTCGGTGAGCTGGGACACGTCGTCGGCGGGTGCGTGGAAGGGCAGGCGTACGTCGCCGTTGCCGCGGGCCCGCTCGATGCGCAGGGTCAGTCCGTGCCGGTCGACGGCGAGGGGCTGGACGCGCACCGCACCGTGCAGACTGTCCGGTTCGACGAGGCGGGTGAGCCGCTCGACGGCGTCCGGGTGGGCGTCGGCGAGGTGCGTGAGCAGCCGCGCCTCGGCGACGGCGAGCGGGTCGGGCTCGGCGGCGGCCAGCTCGTCCAGGTCGACCACCACGGTCCCTGAGGGGCGGCGGAGCACGGCGCGGGTCGGCCGGAACGCCAGGTGACCGTCCTCGGGGACGAACCAGCCGGCGAGCCAGAGCCGGGCGCGGATCCGGTTCCGTACGGGCACCGGTGCGACGTCGGCGAACTCCAGAACGGCGGACGGCTCCCCGCGCGGCGCGCAGATGGCGTTGGCGAGCAGCGCGCTGTCCTCGGGCACGCGCAGGAGCACCCGGCCGTCGGCGGCGACGGAGTGCGCGCCGACGAACTCCTCCCGGCCGCCCTCCGCGCTGACCGCGCAGGACCAGGCCGCGGCGAGCACCGAGCGGGCGTGCTCCGCCGCGGCGGGCGCGGCCGTCCAGGTGTCACGGTCACCCATCAGCTTCCTCCTAAGGTAAGGCTTGCCTAACTTATCGAAGTTCGGGGCGTACGCCAACCACGCCTCGCCGAGAGTTCCGGGCAGTGTCAGAACCCGGGAGCGGGAAGGGAGCCCGGCCACCACAGGGGTACGCCGTCGGGACAGGTGGGGGTGACTCCGCTCCAGAAGAAGGAGAGGGCGCACCAGCACAGGCCGAGGAGCGTCACCACGAGGGCGACGGTGTGGAGGAGGGGGTGACCCCCCAGGACGGCGCCCACCAGCACCCAGCCCATGAGGAGGAGGGCGGAGAGGGCGGGGATGAAGAAGTAGAGCAGGAAGACGCTGTTGGCCGCGTTGTGCACTCCCGCGTCACAGGCGTTCGTCGCCCGGCCCAGCAGCATCGTCGTGAGCAGCGCGAACGCCACGCCCACCACCAGGCCGAGACAGCCGTGCACTCGTCGGTTCCCCATGCGTCGTCCCATTGTCGTCGGCTCCGGCAGGCACCTCAGCCGCACGGCTCGTCACGGTGTCCACCTGCTCGGCAAGCCCCGAAGTAGGCCCGGACAAGATCAACCGGTCCGAACTCCCTTCGCGCCCCCCTTCCCGCTCGGCGCGACGGGAAGGGGATCCCCATGCGGACCGGGGGTGCCGAACAGGGCGTCGTTCAGGGGGCAATGGCCCCGAGCAGCGCCCGCGCGCAGAGGTCGCGCACCTGCGCGCGGGTCAGTTCGGCGCCGCGGAGCCACTCCAGGCAGACGGCCGTGGTGAAGGCCAGCCAGCCGCGGACGGCGATCCGCAACTCGGGACGGTCCTCGGGCGCCCAGCCCAGTTCGGGATCGGCGGCGAGTGCGGCGAGGATCTGCCGTTCCTGCGCGGCCAGCGCCTGCCGGTAGACCTTGCGCACGGCCTGGTCGCCGGCCGCGTCCGCGCGGTGGAAGGCGCGGAAGCCGTGCGCGTGCTCCTCGACGTAGCCGAGGAAGGTGTCGAGGCCGGCCGAGAGTTGCTCCCGGACCGGGACGCCGGGCACGGCCGCGGTCATCCGCAGCATCCGCCCGCTCTCCCGCTCGACCACGGCCGCGAAGAAGTCCCGCTTCGTCGGGAAGTAGTGGTAGAGCAGACCGCGGGAGACCCCGGCGATCTCGGCGACCTGCTCGATCCACACGTCGTCGTACGGGCTCTCCGAGAAAAGGCGGGCCCCGACCGTGAGCAGTTGCTCGCGACGCTCCTCGGTGCTGAGCCGCCGACGCGCGCGCTCCCCCTGTTTCCCGGCCATGCCCCGCACTGTACTTGACGCCGGTTCAACAACGGGACGACACTGAACGCCGTTATTGAACCCGCGTACAACAGGTTCCAACCGGCGGCACGCACAAGGGAGATGGCGTCATGGCGGAGACGAGGGAAGCCGCACAGGCCGCGCTGCCGAAGGGGTTCCGCAGCGCGGAGCTGGGCTGGCCGGAGCTGCACCGCATCCCGCACCCGCCCCGGCGCGTCCCCCTGGTCGGCGACGTGCTCGGCGCCAACGTCCGCTCCCCGCTGCAGGATTCCCTGAAGTTCGGGCGGCAGCTCGGGCCGATCTTCCGGCGCAAGGCCTTCAGCAACGAGATCGTCTTCGTGTGGGGCGCGGACCTGGCCGCCGAGCTGGCGGACGAGTCGCGGTTCGCGAAGCACGTGGGCCTCGGCATCGCCAACCTCCGCCCGGTGGCCGGGGACGGCCTGTTCACCGCCTACAACCACGAGCCCAACTGGCAGTTGGCGCACGACGTCCTCGCCCCCGGCTTCAGCCGCGAGGCCATGGAGGGCTACCACCCCATGATGCTGGCCGTGACCGAACGGCTCACGGACCGCTGGGACCGCGAACAGACGGCGGGGCGCGCGGTGGACGTGCCGGGCGACATGACGAAGCTGACCCTGGAGACGATCGCGCGCACCGGCTTCGGCCACGACTTCGCGTCGTTCGAGCGCTCCCGGCCGCACCCCTTCGTGACGGCGATGGTGGGCACCCTGACCTACGCCCAGCGCCGCAACGTCGTGCCGGTGCCACTGGCCCCCGTCCTGCTGCGCGAGGCCTCCCGGCGCAACACCGCCGACATGGCGTACCTCAACCGCACGGTCGACGCCGTGGTCGCCGCCCGCCGGTCCGGCGCCGGCGGCCAGGGGGACCTCCTCGACCGCATGCTGGAGACCGCCCACCCGGAGACCGGGGAGCGACTGACGGCGGAGAACATCCGCCGCCAGGTCATCACCTTCCTGATCGCCGGCCACGAGACCACCTCGGGCGCCCTGTCCTTCGCGCTGCACTACCTCGCCCAGAACCCGGACATCGCCGCCCGCGCCCGCGCCGAGGTCGACCGTGTGTGGGGCGACACCGACCGGCCGGCCTACGACCAGGTCGCCCGCCTGCGGTACGTGCGACGGGTCCTCGACGAGTCGCTGCGGCTGTGGCCGACCGCCCCGGCGTTCGCCCGGGAGGCCCGGCAGGACACCGTGCTGGGCGGTGTCCACCCGATGCGGCAGGGGGCATGGGCCCTGGTCCTCACCGCGATGCTGCACCGGGACCCGGCGGTGTGGGGCGCCGACGCCGAGGCGTTCGACCCGGACCGCTTCGACGCCAAGGCCGTACGGGCCCGGCCCGCGCACACCTTCAAGCCGTTCGGTACCGGGGCGCGGGCCTGCATCGGCCGCCAGTTCGCGCTGCACGAGGCGACACTGGTCCTCGGCCTGCTGCTGCGCCGCTACGAGGTGAGGCCCGAGCCGGACTACCGGCTGCGGGTGGCCGAGCGGCTGACCCTGATGCCGGAAGGACTGCGGCTGCGTCTTGAGCGCCGTACCCCGGTCGCGGTGGTGCCGCGGACACCGGCGGCGCGGGCCGCCGAGTGAGCGGCCCGCCCGGCGATCGTCCGTCAGGCCGTCGGGGCCTG